>JANYCH010000131.1 GCA_025360395.1 Cytophagales bacterium
CTTAGGCAACAACCCTCAGATGCCCTTTAACAAAGGGGGGGGGTAAATTTACTTTGATGGGCTTTGATACTTTAGGAAATAGTACAATTCAAAGGTACTACAATAAGACAGATACAACTGGTATTGATATTGACCCATCCAGCATCATTCGGTATGGAAAAAATAATTTTGCATTGTATGGTAGAGCAAGCCCACCTGACCAATCCTGGAATTACATCATGAAAATACGTTCAAATGGTGACACAATAGCTTCCAAATTATTATTAAGTTCTGGTGATATTTATACTATGATCCTACTATCAACCTGGGGCCAAATGATCTATGGAACAGAAGGAAATTTTTATATAAGCGGACGCGCTTCCATAAGCAAACCAAAAAGAAATTCGCAACCCTATATTGCCAAAGTAGACACTAGCCTCAACTTACAATGGGTAAAATTTTTAACGCTAGGAGAAGATGGCGTACGTATTCATCAATTGCCAGATGGCAGTTTATTAACTGTAGGAGCTAATTACAGCCCTGCCTACATCTCTCTTCATAAACTATCGCAAGAAGGGGAGTTATTGGACAGTGCCAAAGTTCCGACCCAAATAGACACCAAGTGCAATACCTGGTACAGCATGTTCCACCCGGAAGACAGTACGCTAAGTTTTGCTGGTGCACTCAACGGCAATGCTTACCTTGCGAGAATAGACCTTAAAAAGTTTGTAGTTACCGGTATCAAAGAAGAACCACTGGCGCAAACCAGTTTTATCCTTTCCCCTAACCCAAGCAACGGCGCTCTAAAGATTCAAAGCCCGCAAACGGGCAACCTGGAAATATATGATACAAAAGGGCTGTTGCTTAAAAAACTAAAAACAGAAAGCTTAGAACAGAAGGTGGATATTTCGGACCTCAAGGCTGGGGCTTATTTGTACCGGTTTATGATGATTGATGGGGTGAAATATGGGAAGATTGTGAAGGAGTGATTTCGAAACGTTGACAGGGTTTCAAACCCTGTCAACGTTAATTGCATACAAAGATTGACGATGTACCTTTCAAATCTAAAAGCCTGGCTGTAATACGATGAGAGTACTGACAACAATCCTGTTATTAACATTTTCCCTGATAGGGCAAGCCCAAAAACTGCTTTGGGAGAAAACCTACGGCAACTTTTTGCTGTACCCTTCGACAATAGAAGCCTTCGATTATCAGGATGGCCATTATGCGCTGTCGTTCTCGGGAGATTATACATCCGCTTACAAGGCTTCAATAGGCTTAGCTAACGAGAAAGGTGACACGCTGTGGACACGAAAGTTTGCAGATGCACCTCAAGGGAATTACAAAAACCCGATTAAGTTTTTAAATGGGCAAATTTATTATATGGCCTATCGTTTTGTTGACAATAGAACTGATACCTTAGAAAATGTCCTGAAAAAGATAGACCTAAAAGGAAACGGGATCACATTGTGGAAAGGGATATTTCCTGAATTATATGGGAGTATACAAAGGGATTTACTTGTGGTAGATAAAAGTCATTTCTGGTTTCTGGGTTTGGGCAGTAATGTTAACATTCCGTTCAATAGGGGGGGGGGGCCAAAGTTTACCTTGATGGGTTTTGATACCTTGGGTAATAGCACTTTACAACGGTATTACAACAAAACGGACACAACAGGCATAGACATCAACGCTTCAAGCCTTATTCGGTATGGGGCCAACAATTTTGCGATGTATGGCAGAGGAGCCCCGCCCAGCCAGATTTGGAACTATATCATGAAAATTCGCCCAAATGGAGACACCATAGCCTCTCGTTTGTTATTTGATTCCGGTGATATTGACATTATGGCATGGGCGCCTTACTGGGGCAATATGATCTACGGAACGGACGCAAACTTTTACATCAGCGGCATTAACCAAATTGTAAAACCTAAAAGAAACTATCGGCCATATGTTGCCAAAGCAGATACCTCGCTCAAGCCTATATGGTTTCGTTTTTTGACCCTTGGAGAAGATGGCGTGCGCATCCACCAATTGCCGGATGGAAGTTTACTGACAGTAGGTGCCCATTACAGCCCTGCATACATCTCGTTACACAAACTATCCCAGGACGGAGAGCTATTGGACAGTGTTAAAATTCCCGTCCAAATAGATACCAAGTGTAATACAGGGTACAGCATGTATCACCCTGAAGACAGTACACTAAGCTTTGCGGGTGCGCTAAACGGCAATGCTTACCTGGCCAGGATAGACCTTAAAAAGTTTGTAGTTACCG
>JANYCH010000135.1 GCA_025360395.1 Cytophagales bacterium
TCAATGAGTTTTGTTTCAGGCTAAACAGGTCAATATTCAAACAAACTATATTTGATAACCTCATAAAGAGAATGGTAATAGCTGACTATGTACCTATAAAACAAATAAAATTTCGTATAAGTATTTAAATGGGCTATTCTATAAATTTAATATTTCTTTGCCCAAAGATCACTTTCAATTTAAACAATTTGGCATTTATCAAAAAAATGCAACCTTAAAAATTTGCACAGATTCGTGTTTATTTGGGGCCTGGGTTGCATCACAACCGGCAGTAACCAAAAAGGTACTTGACATTGGTTCAGGAACAGGATTGCTGGGTTTAATGTTTGCCCAGCAAAATTCCGGTTCAGGAATTACCGGGTTAGAAATCGACGAGGTAAGCTCTAAATTGACGTTTGTGAATTTTCAGAATTCCCCTTGGAAGGACCAGTTAGTTTCAATTAATGCCTCTTTACAGAAATTTGTTAAAAATGAGAATTCCAAATTCGATATTATTATTTGCAATCCCCCATTTTTTGAAAACCAACTTTTATCAGGTAAATCAATCAATAACCTTGCAAAGCACAGTTCTGAATTAAAAAGGGAAGAATTGGTTGAATGTGTAATTTCAGCACTGCAACAAGACGGAGTTTTTTACATTTTGCTACCCCCGGTTGAAGCTGTAAATTTTGAAGTTTTAGCAGAAGGCTCAGGACTTTATCTCAACAAAATATCCAAAGTCAAGAATTTTGAAGGCTCAAATCACATTCGTTACATGATGGCCTTTGCGAAACGTAAAACGGAATTGTCGGAAGAAGAACTATGCATTTATGCTTCTGATAAAATATATTCAGACAAATTTAAATCTCTTTTGAAAGAATATTATTTGCACTTGTAAAATCAGCTATTAACAAAGCTGGATAAATAGGCATATTTGATAGTCAGCTTCCCTTGTTTAACGATGGTAGCCTGGTTCAAAATAAGGTCTTCATCTGTTTCAACCAGGTTGTAAAATACATTTTGTGCTAATTGCCGTGCAAAAGATTCAGAAGCGTCCCTTGGCAGTTCGCAAGGCAAATTGTCAACAGCCATTACGGTTATGTTCTTTGGGTTAGAATAGGGTGGTTCAGTTTGTTGCATAAAGGGATTATAATCATAAACCGGATCAGGAATACTGGAAGCCCGGACAGTACAAGGGATCGAACCATTGATGTCGCAGGTGATATCCGCGACAAGTTTTATCTTGAATTCGGGGTTTTGCATGTCTTCAATTGTAAACAATTTTGGGGCTGCAGAATTCCAGAATGCCCCTGCAATGAGCATGTCAGCTACGTTGGTAAATCTTAAAAAATCAGGTAGATAGTCAGAAGGATGACTGTGGAAATGATTTGAATCCCAGGGTTTGCTGTCTTTTCGTTTGAAATAATCTGATGATTCTAACTGACAATAAACAGGCTGAGAAAATGTTTCATTAAGGAACTGACTAACATTTACTTCCAAAATTCCTGCCCTTTGTAAGAGCTCGCTGGCACTAGACCCAACCCGGCCGCTTCCTGTAAGCACAATTTTGATTGGAGGTAGTTTCATTCCGTGAAATTCTTCCACCATTTCACGGAAGTCGAAGCATTGGTTAGCAGGTTTCAGATCAAAATAATGATATCGTTTGCCATAGTGCAGAAGGGCATTATATGCGCCAACCAATCCGGCAAAATGGCCAAAGGCCACAAGCCGTTTTTTGGTTGGGTCAGTAATTTCTTCGTAATCTATGAGCGTACAACCTTTTTGTAATGTTGTTTGCAGCAGCTTTTTATTGTGTGGTTGCTTTTTAGTGGTATGTGAAAAGAAAAAGTATTTCTTGCCTGGAATCAAAGCGTCAGGGTTGACTTCTTTCACTCCAAATAAAACGTCACATTCTGAGAGGTCTTCCTTTATTTCTATACCAAGGTCAGAATATTCGGCGTCAGAAAAGATCCTAAAAGGGGAGGGCTGAACAAGAAACCGGATATTATACTGACCTTCAAGCTCCACACATAACATGGGCGTAATTGCAACCCTAAAGTCGGGTGGAATCCTTGTTTCACGCAGAATGCCAATAGTCAGCATATTACAGTTTACTTCTTATACGAAATAATCAAACCATGTTTACTTAATACCTGAAAAAAAACCCTTTTGAAGTCCGATCTTGTCCTGTAACTTATAATGTCCATTAAGAAGATAGATAACAAAGGTAGTTGCTGCAACAG
This sequence comes from Cytophagales bacterium, assembly GCA_025360395.1. Lineage (GTDB taxonomy): Bacteria > Bacteroidota > Bacteroidia > Cytophagales > UBA9547 > UBA9547. Next base: position 2,223 of record JANYCH010000135.1, read on the forward strand.
CAAAAAGGGCACCTGCATATACATCTGCAAAAAAATGAAGGGCTAGGTACATTCTGGAATAAGCCACCAAAAATGCCATTATAAAAAAGAAAAATGATGCAAGTTTGTTCTTCATCCAATAAGACAAAACCAAAAACATGGAAAAAGCGGCAGCAGAATGCCCGCTGGGAAAACTGTTTGAAACAAGGATCTCTACTCCTTCCGTAAAATGCAGTCTGTAATAATCTTTCCAGAAATAGGATTTTGGCCTGTAATTTTCTGCAAAAGCATAAAGTTTTACAATTTGGACCGGTATGCTCGTTACAGCATAACTTATCCCTAGTACAAGCGCTTTTTCTTTAGAAACAAAAAGCAGAAATAAGGCTGTAAGAATTAACACCGTAGTTCCATCGCCCACATGGGTGAACCATTTAAAGAACAGATCACCATAAGGTGAATACCTGGAGTTTACTGCCAATAAAAGGATGTCTTTTGAAAAAAGGTACAGAAAAAATGCGCCAACTAAAAGGCAGGCAGTAAATGGGTAAAAAAAGTACAGGTTATCTTTAATAAACTTTTTAAGCCACATAATCTAAATTCTTTCTACCACAAAGAACACTAAGTTTTGCACTAGGATCACTAAGTATGCTGGTGAACTTTGTGTTTTTAAATCTGGTGTCCTTTGTAGTAAGATTTTAAATAACATAATTAAATAAAGTAGGATCATCATTTACATGGATATTCTGAAAACCCTTTGCATTCATCCTTTCCACCAGCGATTGATAATCATGGCTTTTCTTTAACTCTATTCCTACAATGGCCGGGCCTGCCTCACGGTTTGTTTTCTTGACATATTCAAACCTGGTGATGTCATCTGTTGGTCCAAGCACATCATTTACGAATTCCTTCAAGGCCCCTGCTCTTTGAGGGAAATTGATGATGAAATAATGTTTGAATCCTTCGTAGATCAGGGACCTTTCAATGATTTCCTGCATACGGGCAATGTCATTGTTGCTTCCGCTCACGATGCAAACAATATTTTTACCTTTGATCTGTTCGCTGTAAAAATCCAGGGCAGCTATTGACAATGCACCTGCCGGTTCTACTACAATTGCTTCCTCATTGTATAATTTCAGAATTGTAGAACAGGCCTTCCCTTCAGGGACCAGCACAACGTCATCCAGGGTATTTTTGCAGATTTCCAAAGTATTTGAACCGACTGATTTCACGGCAGCTCCGTCAATAAACTTATCAATGGTTTCTAAAGTAATAACTTTTCCGGCCTCTATTGCCTTTTTCATACTAGGTGCACCGGCTGGTTCTACACCTATAATTTTGGTTCTTGGGCTTTTTTCTTTTAAATAAGTTGAAACACCAGCTGCCAACCCCCCTCCGCCAATCGGCAGAAATAAATAATCTATCGGAACTGAAATATCCCTGAGGATTTCAAGTCCTACTGTACCCTGTCCTGCCATTACTTTAAAGTCATTAAAAGGATGGAGGAAAAGCATTTCATTATTCTCGCAAAACTGAACCGCTTCCCGGTAAGAATCATCGAAAGTGTCGCCCATCAGGATAAGTTCGATACAATCTCTGCCAAACATTTTAACCTGTTCTATCTTTTGCTTTGGTGTAGTGATGGGCATGAAAATTTTGCCCTTTATTTTTAATTTATTGCAAGACAAAGCAACACCTTGTGCATGGTTGCCTGCACTGGCACAAACAATTCCCTTTGAAAGAGATTCACGGGATTGACTACTTAAAAAATTGTACGCGCCTCTTATTTTATAAGACCTCACAACCTGCAAATCTTCCCTTTTAAGGTAAACATTGCAGCCGTATTTTTCTGACAGGTTTAAGTTTAATTGGATCGGTGTGTGGTATATAGCTCCGTTTAACCGTTCACTAGCTTGTTCTATATCTTCAACAGTCAGGCCTGATTGCATTTTATGTTATATTTTACAAAAATACGATGAATAAAAGCATTTTCTATGATTTTTAAAGTATTGATAAGATAGGGATTCTTTTTTAAAGAGAAAGAGAGGGAAAATGGTTTGTCTTGATTAAAAAATAAACTACTTTTGCACTCTCAAATACGGAGATCGTAGCTCAGCTGGTTAGAGCGCCTGATTGTGGTTCAGGAGGTCGTGGGTTCGAACCCCATCTTTCTCCCTTAAAAGAAAGGGTTGCCAGAAATGACAACCCTTTTTTGTTTAACTAAAAATCGATTTCAAATTACTTTTTCCATTTCACTCCACAACCAATTGCTTTTGTGAAAGGAACCTTCACTTCTTCATTTTTCATTAACTGATCCAAAGCATTTTCAACGTATTTAACTTTTACCCCACTTGGGTTTTCTGCATTATCATCAATAGCGCCAATATATTTCACTATCATATCATTTCCGCTTTTGGTCAAAATGTAAACATGCGGTGTTCTTGCTGCTCCGTAAGTTTTGGCAATTTCCTGAGAATCGTCTCTCAAATAAGGGAAAGGAAATTTTTTATCTTTTGCCCTGATTTTCATATTCTCAAATGAATCGTCAGGATAAGCCTTATCATCATTGGGGTTTACTGCAATCACAGGATATCCTTTAGCAGCATATTTCTTATCTAAGGCCACAATCCTGTCCTCATAAGCGACAGAAAACGGACAATGGTTGCAGGTGAACACCACGATAAACCCTTTTGCTTCTTTAAAATCACTCATCGAAGTTTCTTTGCCATCAATATTTTTCAGTTTGAAATCAATGGCCTTGTCGCCGGGTTTGTACCCGCCTGGATTTTCTTTAAGGTTAAAACTTCCCAGTGATAATACTAATACAATTAAAGATACAATTCTTAAGTTTTTCATTTTCAAGAGATTTACTGGTTAATAACTTTTTCTATTTCTGATTTTAATTGGGTGTATTCGAAAGTTTGCTCGTAAAATTTTTTATTAGTTGTACTTCCTTTTAAAATAAGCGTAGCAGGGATGCTTCCAGACCAGCTTTTGTCAATTTTATCAATCCAGGAATTATAATCCGGTTCATTTAGTAATAAGACTTCTGATACCAGCCCATTTTTTTTAATAAAGGGAATAACTCTTTCTTTTAATTTACTTTTGAAATCCATACAGATCAAAAGGACTCTCACTTTTTTGCCTTTATAATCTTTTGTGATTTTCTCAAAAGCTGGAAGCTCTTCTACGCAAGGTTTACACCAGGTAGCCCAAAAATTCAGGATATAGACTGAATCGCTTTTTGAAGACATTATTTTTTCTAAAGCATCAAACTGGATCACATTTATACCAGGAACCTGACTCCAGAAATATAGAGAGGTTAAAATGAAAAATGAGAATGTAAAAGTGTGTTTCATTTGGGTTATTAAAAACTACTTCAAGTACATCAAAATCCCTAAAAACTGCAAAGTCAGGTTAAGATAAAGAAGACTTCCTTCTTAAAAGTAAAAGACAATGCTTTTTGTTTAATTTTGTTTTTCATTTAGAAATTTGCCTGTCGATTTCCCTTCTATCGTACTTTTTGAAGACAACCATTTGCTTGTTGTAAATAAGCCTTCCGGGATGCCATCACAAGGGGATAATACTGGAGACATGCCTTTGGTTGAATATGCCAAAATATACATAAAGCAGAGGTATAATAAGCCTGGAGAAGTGTTTTGTGGTTTGATACACAGGATAGATAGGCCTGTAAGTGGCATTGTGATCCTTGCTAAAACATCTAAGGCCCTTGCAAGGATGAACGAAATATTCAAAGAACGTCAGGTGACAAAGACATATTGGGCCGTAGTTAAAACAAAACCTGTCATTGAAAATGCCACATTGGTACATTGGCTTTGGAGGAATACCAAGATAAATGTGACAAGGGCTTTCGACAATGAGAGAAAAGATACCCAAAGGGCAGAATTACATTACCAAACATTAAATATTGACGGTGGATTTTTATTGTTGGAAGTAAAGCCTGTTACAG
>JANYCH010000143.1 GCA_025360395.1 Cytophagales bacterium
CTGATTATAAACAACAAATTTCAGCAGGTATAAGAGTGCTTGATAAAAAGTATTTTGATTACTTATATGAGCTTAAGGATCTTTTTAGCCCTGACGAAACCCTTAGTTTAAACAAATTTGTTTCTGAAATCTACGAAAATGGAACTGTGAACATGGTATTTAATACCATCAAAGGTAAATCTCTCCGAAACGATATAAGGAGGGATATCAATGATTTATATTCTACTGTTTATAAAGATAACATAGAAGGAAACGAACAATAAAATGAAAACCAAATTAATAATCTTTCTCAGCTCCATTATATTAATATCCGCACTTGCATTCTTTTGGTTCTTTAAAAATGAAGATGCTACAAAGGCGAAAGAGTTTAAAATTAAAGCCAGTAACTATGAGAAGACAGGTAATGAGCTTTCAAAACAGACCCTTAACATTCAGAAGGAAGTAAATAAAAAGAATCTGCTTTATGAAGCAGAAATGAATAAAATAGAATCTTCTTTAAAAAAACTTGAAATGAACAGGAAAAAAAACAAGGAACTGATCGATTCAAATAAATTGGTACAGGAAAAATTACTGAAGGAATATTGTGATGACATGAAAGAAATAGGACAGTTTAATATTGGCCGTTGTAATAACTAAATATGAAAAATCTGTTCTGTTTTTTTACTGTCCTTTTTTTGCTCAGCCATCCATTTTATTCAATTGCCCAGGATACAACCATTATATTTCCGGACGGGGTTTCTGTTGTTTTACAGAAAGAGCTAAAAAATGGAAAAGAATTATATCACCTTGATAATAAACAACTGAAGGTTATAAACAGGCAACTCAAATATCTGACAAATGCATTGAAGGTTCATGAAAGTACAAACAGCATCTATAAGGACAACGAAATTGCGCTTGATTCTATCAATACCTTATATGTAGAAAAAGCAGGTGTTGAACAATTGAATACTGAAACTTATAAAAAAGCTTATGAGGACCTTACAGAGATCAACAACAAATACAAGACGCAGTTAGAATTGTGTGGACAGGATTTGAAAAGCTGCGCTGCCGATCTTAAAAAGTGTGGCAATAAAAGAAAATGGGGGATATTAAAAGGTGCAATAGCAGGGGCAGCATTCGGAACTATATTGTGTCTTATTTTAGCAAAGTAATAATTATCAAATTTCATGGAATGGATTTATTATAATAGCATCCTTTCTTATTAACAGAACTTAAATATGGAAACCACCAAGATCAGTTTACCCGCTTACGCAAAATTTTCACTTATTACTGTGGGTATTGTGGCATTTACTTACATTCTTTATGCAGGGCAGGGAATTATAATACCGCTGATTTTTGCCACCATATTAAGCATTCTATTAAATCCGTTGGTGAATTTTTTTGATAAAAAAGGCATAAATAGGGTTATTTCCATTTTCTTGTCGTTATTAATTGCTTTTATCTTAGCAGGTGCATTGTTCTATTTTCTTGGATCACAAGCTTCGCTATTTAGCGAATCTTTCCCCTTGCTCAAAAAGAAGCTCGCTGTATTGGTTAAAGAAGGAACGAATTGGTATTCGGTAAACTTCAATACCAGTCCAAAGAAAATTAATGCATGGCTGGCAAAATTGCAAAGTGAGGGATTGAGCAACAGCAATGTACTAATAGGGCAAACACTTGATACACTGAGTGGTTTATTGATTGTAATATTTCTTCTTCCAGTCTATATTTTTATGATACTGTTTTATAAACCACTGTTGCTTGATTTTATTGGTCAACTTTTTCCCAGGGATCAGCATTCTGCTGTTATTGAAGTCCTGACACAAACTAAATCCCTCATACAAAGCTATTTAATAGGGTTATTAATAGAGGCATCAATTGTGGCTGCATTAAATTCTATAGCACTTTTTGCTCTTGGGATTCAATATGCTATTTTGATAGGGGTTTTAGGAGCATTGTTAAACATGATACCTTATGTTGGCGGCCTCATTGCCATCGCTTTGCCCTTGATAATAGCCCTCGCCACAAAACCACCAATATACCTTTTATTGATAATCGTGGCTTATATAGTTGTTCAATTTATAGACAATAATATAATTGTTCCCAGAATAGTGGCTTCTAAAGTTAAAATTAATGCCCTTACATCAATAGTTGTGGTGTTAATTGGCGGGGCATTGTGGGGAGTGGCCGGAATGTTTTTATCACTTCCTTTAACGGCGATAATCAAAGTAGTATTCGACAGGACAGACAATATGAAACCATTTGGATTTCTTCTCGGTGACACAATGCCTTCCATAACAGGTAGAATATTAAAAATAAAGAAGTCGAAATCTGAAAAATAGAAGAAAAAAGCCATCACTATTAGCGATGGCTTACAGATTGTTAGTTAGATTTAATTTTAAAAGACTTGTACTACTGTTGTTAGATTTAATTGATCGGACTTTTATAATTTAATATGTTTATGATAAGTGGTTTTATTATTTCTTGTAATTTTCAGCATATAAACTCCTGATTTCAAATTAGCAGTATTTATCTGATTGTCATTTGAAAGGCAGGTATGTTTCAATACATTGATGCCATAACCATCTATCAAATCAATTACTGCACCTTTAATATCAGTTTGGTTATTCCTAATATTAATCACATCTGAAAAAGGATTAGGGAATACCGACAATCCAATTCCTAATTCTTCTTCTAAAAGGCCTAATGGATTACTTTTTACTATTTCAATATAATTCAAATTAAAACCACCTTTAGAGAAGTAAACCAATAAAGGTTGGATACCACCGGTTAACTGAATATTATTAACTGAAATCGTATTCCACACTTGCCACCCCCCGGTTGATTCAACTGGAATGTTTGGTATAACTTCTACATTATTCATTTGACTATATATTTCCCCCGATGTGGAAGAATTGCTGGCAACGCGTAATCGTATATCATAATATCCATCCCTTTCCACATCAACAGTATAAGTAACGAATTCATCGTTAGTAATCCAACCAATATTGTATACCCCGGAAGTGTCCTTAGTAGTTTCAATATCAACACCGCCTTCTCTTAAAGCACCTCCATTATTGGTAACATCAGAATCATAAAATGCAACACCATTATCTCCTTCATCAAAAAACTCGGCTTCAATTACTCCCGGAACTTTAATTGGCACACCTAAATAAGGGCCATTTCTAATGAATTTCAAGGATGCAACATCGGTGAATAGCGTATCAGTAGCTGTATAGATCATGGACCTATAAAATCCTTTATCAGATTCTTTTACACGATTCAAAATAAGAAGGGAAGTATCCTTACCAGGTAATAACGACCATGACAAAGAATCAGGACTAAAAAGCCATTTATATTTAATATTATCTCCAGTAGCTTTGGTAATGAAATAAACGTTTCTCCCAGGCTTGGTTAAAACATTTCTGGGATGCTGAAATAACTGCGGTTCTGATGTGCAAATACTTTTTATATCAGGAATTTTCATCAATCCCTTTACTATTTCGCCAGTTGGAGAAGTTTCATTCCAAAGACCATACCAACATGAATACGGTTTTAATACAGATGACCCTTCATTAACATCAGAGAAACTCCAATTACACCAGCTTACAGTTACACCTGCTGTATTGTTCCCGTTGAAAATGTCCATAAAATTATTTGTAATTGGCTCATTGAAATCACCATCTCCAGAACTTTCAACCCCACCCCACTCTGTAACGAAAATTGGGAGCTTGGTTACAGCAATTTTAATGTTTGGCAAATAACCAGCATGAGTTGCAGAATAGAAATGGAAAGTATACATTACATTTCTGGCTATATCTCCTGTAAGTTCCTTGCCAATAACCGACCATGGTTGTCCGCTCCAGCCGGGAGTACCTATAACAATGATTGAAGTAGAATCATTTTTTCTGATTATAGGAATAATAGTCTCAGCATAAGATTTTATTGTATCCCAGTTAACTGTTTTTCCGTTTGGCTCATTACAGATTTCATATAAGATGTGTTTCTTATTTGCATGTTTCTTAGACATGTAATCCCAGAATAATTTAGCATGCTCAATATTTATCATCGGGTTTCCGTCTTTTAAGATGTGCCAATCAATAAGACAATACATTCCTGCAGCTTCAACCATGTCAACAGTTCTGTCTATAAATCTCCTATATCCTGCGGTATCAGTTAAATATCCGCTTTCTTCTACATACATGGCAATTCTAAAAATATCAGCTCCCCATTCCTTTTGAAGTGTAGTGTACGCAGTTGGGTCTTCAAGGCAGTTAGCTGTCCACTGTGGGCCATGGGAACTCATTCCTTTTAGTTGAACAGGATTCCCACATTCAGAACTTAACTGCAGCCCAACCAACTTTAGTTTGCCATTGGCTTCTACTGGTGTTTGTCCTGATATATTACTGAAATGTAACGTTGCTAATAGAAATGTAAAAATCGTTGCCCTGCACATCTTCTCACTTAATTATGGAACAAAGGAATAACAATCTAAAATAACAAATACAATACTTATTAAAATAAAGCAATTTATTAAAGGGATTTTACAAGATTTTACAAAATTATATCTCACTTTAATACCTCCTTAATATTTGGTTTAGTGATTAAGGACAATCTTTTTTGGCAATTTCATCCTATTTAGTTTACTATGATATAAAAAACTATTCTGGGCCAGCATCTTGTCTTTGGCTATTAAATATTCTAGTCATCATGGAGCTGTTTTTAATCAAGCCTATTTCGAAGCATTGTCAGTAATGACTGTTTTTTCTCTTAGAATCTATTGAAAATATTTGCATAATAATTAATGGATAATTTAACTCAAGTATAATTCAGAATTTTATTCTGTATAAAGATGTTTTTTAAGATAAAAACGGAATAATATTTTGAATAAGTTTTGATTTTAAAATTATACCATATAGTTTTGTGGGAATATTTAAAATTTCATCCACAATTAGTTGTTTTTTTATGCTGTTTATGTTGAACGTGAGCTTGAATGCAAAATCATTGGTTAATCCCTTATTAAGTAAGAAGTGTTGTTGTTGTCAATAATCCTTTTCACAGCAACACTCAATCAATATTTAACATCAAAATCTTTATCATGAAAAAACTCATACTCATTCCACTATTAACTCTTATTACGGGTTTGGCTTTTGGCCAGGATACATCCAACCTCATATCAGGTAGAATAATCGATAGCACAACAAACGAGCCATTAATAGCTGTAATTGTCAATGTCAAAGGCTCAACTAACTCTGTTACTACAGATGAAAATGGTGACTTTAAACTTAAGACTTACAGACCTTACCCCATCACTTTGCAGGTATCCTTTATAGGTTATAAAACTAAAGAATACGAAGTAACGGGATCTCAAACTACATTTACTTTAGCCCTGGCTCCTGATGTAGATGAAACTGAAGAAGTATTGGTTACTTCAAGAAGAAGAGAAGAAGCCGTACAGGACATACCCCTGGCAGTATCGGTGATTGGTGGGAAACGTGCAGAAGAAGCCGGTGCCTTTAATGTAAACCGTATTAAAGAGCTTACTCCAAGTGTTCAGTTTTATTCATCTAATCCAAGAAATTCTGCCTTGACAATACGAGGCCTTGGTTCTCCATATGGTTTGACAAACGATGGTATTGACCCAGGTGTTGGATATTACATCGACGGTGTGTATTATGCACGTCCGGCTGTTGCTGCTTTGGATTTTGTAGACATAGAACGTATAGAAGTATTACGTGGACCACAAGGAACGCTTTTTGGTAAAAACACGACAGCTGGAGCATTTAATGTTATTACACGTGGCCCTAGCTTTAAATCAGGAGCAACAGCAGAAGTAAGCTACGGTAATTATAATTATGTGCAAGCCAAAGCCTCAGTAACAGGACCTATCGTGAAAGACATTCTCGCAGCGAGGGTTTCTTTTTCAAGCACAAAACGCAATGGAACAATATATAACCTTTACAATCAGAAATGGATCAATAACCTGGATAACCAGGGTGTAAGAGGCCAGTTATTATTCACCCCAACCAAAAAGATTAAGATAAATGTTACCGGGCACTACAATTCGCAGATGCCAGAGGGCTATGCACAAGTTATAGCTGGTGTGGCAACTACGCAACGTGCTTCTTACAGACAGTTCAATAACATTATTAAAGACCTTAATTATTCTCTGCCAACTTCTAATCCATACGAAAGAGTAGTTGATCAGAATACAACTGCAAAATCTCATAATGATATTGGTGGAGCCTCTTTAAATGCTGATTTCAAAATCGGACGTGGTATATTGACTTCAACTACCGCCTGGAATTTCTGGACATGGAATCCATCCACTGACAGGGACTTTACAGCTCTATCTGCTTTGCAAAAGTCACAGGCAAATTCAAGACAAGAACAAACTTCTCAGGAAATTCGCTATGCCGGAAATGTAACGGATAAAATCAGTGGGGTTGTGGGCGTGTTTGCCCTTAATCAAAGTGTGTGGGCTGCTCCGGTACAAATAGAGCAATCAGGTTCAGACAACTGGCGCTTTCAAATAACTACCGACCCGAATTCCAAAGCAAATAATACCAAAGATGCCAATGGCTTTTCTACCGTTGATTATTGGAAAATAGCCTTGAACGGATTAGGTACTAACACTTACTCTACCTTGAATACTACGAGTGCCGCTGCTTTTGCAAACGTGGATTGGGAAATCTTCAAAGGTTTCCATGTTCAACCAGGAATTCGGTACAATTATGACCAGAAAAAGGCCGATTATGTAAGAGAGGTTTATTATGCACCTCCGGCAGCTGTGCAACAGCAGGTACAAACATTTAACCCGGCTCAGAATAAGAAAATTTCTGACATCCAGAAAGGTGTATATACACCACAGTCTTTCAATACCACAATTGACAACACTAACCTAAGTGGTATTTTAACTCTTTCTTACAAACCTTCTAACCGCATCAATACTTATGCAACATATTCTACTGCTTACAAGCCAGTAGGTATTAATCTTCAAGGTTTGAATACAGTGAGCAGTACAGACCTTAGCCCTGACCTTTCGACAGCTACTGTTAAACCAGAGTATGTTACACACGTTGAATTGGGAGTAAAGACCTCACCAACACAACACTCTATCTTGAATGTAACAGCTTTTAATACTGAGATAAATGACTATCAAACTCAGGTTCAATCTCCACAATTGGGTGTGAACCGTGGATATCTGGCCAACGCTGAGAAAGTAAGGGTACAGGGTATTGAATTGGACGGAACCACCAAAGTAGGCAAGCACCTTAGCTTCAATTTGGGTGTTGTCTATACCGACGCTAAATACGTGACATTTACTAATGCACCTCTCCCATTGGAAGAAACAGGTTCAACAACTCCTGACCCTAACAATCCTGGTAAAACTTTAGCTGTAAACTTTAAAGACATTTCCGGTGCTCAATTGCCTGGTATCTCTAAATGGGCTGGTTCATTGGGTGGAGAAATTACTTCCAATGTTTTAAAATTTGTTGGCCAGGAAGGTAAGTTCTTCTTAGGATTGGATAGCTATTATCGTACTTCTTTCTCATCCAGCCCGACTCCTTCAGCTTACTTAAACATCAGCGATTACGCTCTTCTAAACGGTAGGTTAGGTTTCCGTGCTACAAATAGTTTCTCTGCTTTCGTGTGGGGACGTAACATACTCCAACAGAACTACTTTGAGCAATTGTTACCTGCAGGAGGTAATGCTGGACAATATGCAGGTGTACTTGGCGATCCACAAACATATGGTGTAACATTAAGATATTCGTTTTAATATTTCGTAATTATTTTTCTAATATTCGGGACTGGAAGTACTCCAGTCCCGAATATTTTAACCTGATACCATTATTTTCTTATGAACTTGCTTGCATCTCCAATTCCCTATTCTTTGAAAGACCTTGCAATTTACTTTCTAAAATTAGGCACCTGGGGATTTGGTGGACCAGTTGCCTTGATTGGTTACATGCACCGGGACCTGGTAGAAAACAAAAAATGGATTAGTGACGAAGATTATAAGGAAGGCCTCGCTTTGTCGCAACTAGCCCCCGGCCCTCTGGCTGCCCAACTTTCAATTTATCTTGGTTATGTTCATTATAATATTCTTGGGGCAACAATTGTAGGAATAGCATTTGTACTACCTTCATTTTTAATGGTATTGGCATTAGGTTGGGCATATGTACACTTTGGTGGATTGCCCTGGATGCAAGGTTTGTTTTATGGTATTGGGGCTGCTGTAATAGGCATAATAACCATGAGCAGTTATAAACTTACCCTCAAAAGCCTAGGCAAAGATTTATGGCTATGGGGTATTTTTAGCATTCTTCTCATTACCACTTTCCTTCTTGAAGAAGAAAATATTTGGCTTATACTTGGCTCGGGTGTATTTATCTGGTTGTTAAAAAGCCCACCTAAATTAAGCAAATCAAGTGCGTTATCTTTCTCTTTTCCCGTTCTTCTTCAAGCTTCAACTGCATTTGCATTTAAAGGAAAACTATGGCAAATCGCATGGTTTTTTACAAAAGCTGGTGCATTCGTTTTTGGAAGTGGACTGGCAATTGTTCCTTTTCTTTATGGTGGCGTTGTTAAAGATTTTAAGTGGCTAAGCGAGCAACAATTTGTTGATGCTGTGGCAGTAGCCATGATTACTCCTGGCCCGGTTGTAATCACGGTTGGATTCATTGGCTACCTGGTTTCAGGATTTTCCGGTGCTACTGTTGCAGCTGCTGCTACTTTTTTACCATGTTATTTTTTTACGGTTCTCCCAGCACCCTACTTTAAAAAATATGGAAAACATCCTGGGATTAAAGCTTTTATAGATGGAGTAACAGCTGCTGCTGTAGGAGCTATTGCAGGTGCAGTACTCGTTCTGGCTAAACGAACTATTACAGACCCTTTTACGATCATTCTGGCAATTGCTGCTGCTTACGTAATTTTCAATTACAAAAAAATCCAGGAACCTTTCATAATCCTTATTGCAGGACTGATTGGGTTAAGTCTGACTTTTTTAAAATAAAATTCGATTAATTTTTATACCAGTTTTTTTATTAAAATCCAACAAAACACATCCTTCTTTCCCTCTGGCATACTTTTTTGTGGTAAAAAGCGATTTTGAATTGGAAATTTTCTGCTTGAATTTGCATCTTTAAAAGAAGATGATTGAAATCCTGAGGTTAATTTCAAAGTACTTTTTAGAGACATGTCTAACAGAGAAGAAAGAGAGTCTGAATTAAACACTTCGTTCAACCATCACATAGTTGGTATTGGAGCTTCTGCAGGCGGATTGGAGGCTATTCTTGATTTATTTGATAATATACCAAAGGCCGTAAACTGTTCGTACATAATAGTCCAGCACC
>JANYCH010000165.1 GCA_025360395.1 Cytophagales bacterium
TCTCTTTTGGCAACAGCTGTTAATTGGGCTGAAGGTGCACAGGTAGTGTCATTTTTTAACTTAGGATCTGGCTGAGGTTTTACATAAACAGTCTTGAAAAAAACTGTATCGCATCGTCCAACTTTTATTTTATAACTTAAAATATAAGTACCAGTGTCTTTAGGAACAAAAATGGTGGTGTTCACCAGAGCGTTTGGATTACCTTTTACTATTCTTAAAAACCCTGCTGAATATATAGGGGTAATAGTATCCCGATCGCAGTTTGCTACATATACTGAGTCAAATCCGTCCCATGTACCAATTCCCCATCGCGGTATGTAATAACGGCGGACGGAAGCAAAAGAGTTGCTTGATTGTAGAAATCCCGCATCTAGCACATCTATGTAACCCTTGATGTTAAATGATAAGGCAGTAGGTTTATAGAATCTAGCCTTACTTAATGCTGGGCCATCTGAAGATCCGTTTAGGAAATTTGGTGGAGGGGAACCTGCCACTGTTTCCATGTATCCTGTTACAATATTGGCCCTCCTAAGGGCAAAATTTAATTCATCGGTAAAATATATCCAATCACCTATTCTGGGGGTAACACCTGCTATGCTTGATCGGTTTTTATATTGTGTCGGCGAACCATCTGCATATCCATTTCTGAAAACAGTTGTGGCATTAGCAATATCTGTTTGAAATTGGTATCGACCTATGTAGCCATCCTGATCTGTAAAACTTAATCCTAATGAATCAACTGCAATCCTTTTTGGTATGACTATTACACTTTTCCCCTTACCTGGCAAAGAAGCACCTCCATCATTTCCTAAAACCAACTTAATCCCTGGACTTGAATTTTTAAAAGTAAAAGACTTAATGTTATGATTAACATCATCCGAAACATATAAGGTATCAGAGTTAGGATGAATTGCCAATCCATTGGGATTCCAAAATGCAGCACCGGACAATGGTATATTTGGAAATTTAACATCAGGCTTATTACCATTAAATCCACCTGCAACATACTCTATACTTGACTTGTCAAATACAATTCTTTTTATTTGGGCATTTCCGTAATCTGCAAAATAAAGTTCGTTTTTAGTGCTTTCATCCAAGACGATTCCATGTGGGTTACTAAATCTGGCTGAACCTATAGCCCCATTTTTGTTTCCGTTGTTCAAGCTTTTAGCAACTAACTGAGGAATCCCACTTGAACTATCAGGTGAATATTTCCATATGGAATTAATATCCGAAATATATACTGTACCATCACAGGCAGTATATAAATCATTTGGACTGTTAAATTGTTCGCCATTTACTACAGTTGTCACACATGGTTTATCACCCACAATAAAATTATGTGATTCAATCGAGCCACAAGCATTATAAGAAATAGTGTGTGAGCCTAATCCAGCTTTACCAGCATTGAAATAATAATTTCCTTTCCGTTTCTCTATACCATCACCGATAAATGAATAACCTTTATTAACAGGTTTGTTATCAAGAAAAAAAAGTACATCACTAATACAAAAATCAGTTTTTATAGGTACCCAATCCGGGGCTTCAATGGAACTTATTGTGTCCACAATATATCCAATCGTTGTACAATTCTGCTTACTCTGGTCAAAAATAGTGTATTTGATTGAATCAATAATGTTTGGCTGAGTTGGTACGAATTTATAAACAGAATCCCTAGATGGCGTTGTAGATATACCTGTTCGTAAATTAGTCCAGGATATAAGCCAGTTTGGAGTTTGAATATTGGTTACCTTTACTAAAGACGTATCAAGAGCACAAGATCGAAAATTACTACTGGCAATGTGCCCAATATAACAGGAACAGGTAGGAGGAGAAACAATAGTGTCAGATTGGGTTAGATTACAACTGCCAACTGCACGTACCTGAAAATTAATCTTGCAGCTATCTGTTAAGCCTGCTATTTCAAAAAATTCTGCCTGCCCCGCCAGAGGTGCATCTGTCCAATCCTGAAAACCTATACAGGAGCCTGAATATCGTATTTGATATTTTGTGGCCCCTTCTACATGCTTCCAGACAAAAGTTGCCTTAGTACATTCCAAGCTTTGAATTCCAAGGTCCGGTTTAGTGGTAAGTGTTTTTCCTACTGGTATGGATATTGAATTTAAAGTGTAACAACTATCTTTAGTTGTATCAGCTAACACTAAATTTAATTTTTGAAAATTTGGAGTATTAATATTGACAGTATAAACATGGGAAGTATCATAGCTTCCTTTATTAAAAATAAACCTTACTTGTTTGTAGGGAGTAATTTTATAAAAATTAGGTGGATTAGTAACTACATTTATTTTGATACTAGTTCCCAGGCAAGCTGTTGGAGGTGTTTGGATTGAAACTGTTGGAAGCTTACAAGTTGAAGAAACTGAACAATAGGAAGGCCTGCAAAAAACAGTATTTGATATAGCTGTGTCGCATTTCCCGGCAACAGCTTTCAATTGAAAATATACTGTATCATTTTTTTTGTCACTAAATTCCAATGATCCTCCCATTCCAGGAGAAGTCTTGTCAACTCTAAAAGTAGAAATGCTTCCAATATTGAGATAAGAAGTAAACGCACCTTTTACTCCTTTCTTGTACCTAACGTCATAAGATGTTGCTTCTGGAATAGGCTGCCAGTTAAAATTCACTTCATTACAAGAAGATGAACCACAATAAGGAACAGGCGTTCCGGATAAAACTGTTAAAATCTTAACTGTTGGAGATTTAATAATGGTCTTTGAGAAACCATTATTGTCGGTAACTGTTAATTTAACATTCACAATTCCTGCGGCAGAATACATTACAGGCAAAGGATTTTTTAAATTAGAAGTATCAGGATTTGCTCCAGCACCAAAATCCCATGACCATTTTACAATTGACCCTGATGAAGATGAAGATTTATCAGTATAAGTAACTTTTGCATTCTGACAGGAAGAAATGGCAGTATCGGATCCGTTAATAGTAAAATCGGCATTTAAACTGCATTTTACTGCATTCAAGGAAACTGTTGCAGGTGTACTTGCACAACCAAACTTATTTGTATCCTGAACAGATAATTGTACTGAGTATGGATTAGTACCATTAAAATTAACTGTAACGGTATTTTTTCCAATGCCTACAGGTGCATCAACAAACTGTGCAGATGTAGGTTGAACAAGTTTCCAAACATATTTGTTTGCAGCACTATTTACAGAAGCTGTAAATTGGATTTTTTGACCTAAGCAAATAGGAGGACTAACATTTGAAATAACAAGTTGGGGAGAAGGATTTACAGTTGTAACCTTTACAGAAGAAGTAGTATCCAAACAGGCAGTATTTGCTCCATTTTGAAACCTGACGAAATACTGATTACTTGAAGCAACCGGAATATTGGTGAAAACATTTGATGCCTGTGGGCCGCTTACCTGAGTGGGAGGCCCTGAAATATTTTTTATATATAAAGTATATTGTGAAAAACCTGCTTTCGAAACGGTAAAGGTTTCATTTCCATTTTTACAAATCGTATCTTTTATAACTGATAAAGATGCTTTGGCACTGGTTGTCAGGTTAATAGAAACAGGATTTAGGCCTGTGGCCTCAGTTTCAGTAAATAGCCCGGGTAATAATGCTGATATGGTTGTTCCCGGACTTTTTGGACTTAATAAAATGTTAGACAGTCCGCATTTTTTAATAATGAAAGCTGCTTTTCCCGCTTTAGTAAATGTTGTACCAAGGGGTATAGTACTTGGACGAGAAGAGTCTGGTAATAAATTTACTTGATAATATGAAAATGTGCTGGTTTTAAATAACCGGGTTGGGCCAAATTTTTTCGGGATTGAACCAAAGGCACCTTGATTAATAAGTTTGTAGTTTCCCGTATCAATTACGCTTGTATCTATTTTAAATACCAGATTATACCCCCCTAGGTCATAGGGCACCACAGAAGTTCTTCTAATTTCAAAATCAAGATATAAGGTATCTTTTGAAGTTGTTTGAATTACTCGGTATTCGGAAGTGTTTTGCGCCAGTATTGCCTGTCCGCACAGGATTAAAAATAATAAAAAAAAACTTTGTAATCTTAACCGCATTTAATTTTAAAAATACAAGTTTAATGGTTTATTCAGTTTACCGCAATCATATTATAAATGTTGCGGTTTTAGAAACAAACCCTTTGTTTTATTATAAATCAGTCAATCAAGACTTTAATAAATAACTCAACCAATACAAAAATAGAATCTTTTAATCAATTGCCTTTATTTATTTGGTTTTAAATAGTACATGAGGAGATTTTGTAACCCTTTTTGAATATTATCGGAAAATGTACTTCCTTGATTAGCTTTTTTATTTCTATTAATAAATTCTTTTTCCCATCTGAAATACAAAAACAGTAACTTCCCACGTTTTTTCTCAAAGCTCTTATTTAACATGAGAAACATATATTCTTTTTTGTTTTTAACCATCTCATTTCAAGCCATTTGCCAGGTAGTTGGTGGAAAAGCTGCATTTTCCTTTCTTAATGATCCGGCCAATGCACATTTGGCAGCACTTGGGAAGTACAATGTATCTGTTATTGACAAGGACCCTTATTTGACAAACGCCAACCCTGCCCTGTTGAATAAAAAAATGGATAAAGCTATTTCTTTTACTTACATGCCATTTATGGGGAATATTGTTTTTTCCTCAGTTGCAGGAGCTTATAATTTTAAATCTATTGGCCCTGTAAGTTTATCAGTTACCAACTTAAACTATGGTAAGTTCACTGAAAGACAAGAAGATGGGGCTGAAATAGGTGAATTCAGTGCGCAAGAATATGCTGTTGTTCTTGGAAAAAGTTATACTATTGGAGTCATAACCCTTGGCGCCAATGTAAAATTTCTTGGATCACAAATTGGATCTTACAGAGCACAGGGATGGGCCACAGATTTGGGTGCAATATTTAAACATCCCGAGCAAGACTTTACTTTTGGTTTTGCAATTAAAAATCTGGGAAAAGTTTATAAAAAATATACTGAAACTTCTAAAGATTCATTGCCTTTTGATGTTCTGCTGGGAGCAAGTTTCAGACCTAAAAATGCTCCGCTCAGGATTTCATTAACAGGCAATCATTTGAATAAGTGGGACATTGTGTATAACGATCCAAACCAAACTACGAAAGTGGACGAAAAAGGACAGCCAATCCAGAAAAAAACCAAAAATTTTGAAAGGTTAATAAGACATGCCACTTTAGCCCTTGAAATTATGCCGGTTAAGTTTATTGACCTTCGGTTTAGTTATAATTACCTTATGAGCAGGGAGTTAAGCCTTACAGATGGCATCAGCTCAGCCGGAGTAAGTTTTGGTGGTGCTATTCGCTGGCAGTTTTTAGAAGCAGCTTATACACATTCTATAGTAAGTAATGCTGGTGGAATGAATACCTTTACGCTCAACATGAGGCTCGGTGAAATAAGCAATCTTTATAACAGGGAGAATTAACATAATGGAAGAAATCTTTACGAACCACCTGACGCCACAGCAAATAGTTTTAGAATTAGATAAATACATTATTGGCCAGAAAGAAGCCAAAAAAAATGTTGCTATCGCCTTGAGGAACCGCTGGCGCAGAATGAATGCCAGTGAAGAAATGAGAAAAGAAATTGTTCCCAACAATATTCTCATGATTGGCGCTACCGGAGTGGGTAAAACTGAAATTGCACGTCGCCTTGCCAAACTTTCAGACGCACCTTTTACCAAAGTTGAAGCTTCGAAATTTACTGAAGTTGGTTATGTTGGCCGTGATGTGGAAAGCATGGTACGAGACCTGGTGCAACAGTCGGTAAACATGGTAAAAAAGAAAAAGAAGGAAGATGTAAAAGACAAAGCGCTGGAGATCGTAGAAGAAATCATCCTCGAAACCCTTATCCCCCCTGTTAAGCAAAGTAACAATCAAACAGGTATATCATTTAATCTTTCAAACGGACAAAGCGAAGATGATGTAGAACTGAATAATAAAACCAGGGAACGTTTTAGGGAAAAGCTGAGGAATGGGGAACTTGAACAGAGAAAAATTGATATTAATATTCCCCAGCAGGCGACCCCAAATGTTGGCGTAATCGGAGGTTCGCCAATGGATGAAAATTCTATGATGAACATTCAGGAAATGATATCCGGAATGCTTCCTCAAAACAAAAAGAAAAGAAAAGTAACAATAGAAGAAGCCCGCAAGATTTTGCTTGAAGAAGAAACCTCTAAACTTATCGATATGGATGAGGTAAAAGAGGAAGCAGTATGGAAAGCAGAAAACCTTGGGATCATTTTTATTGATGAAATAGATAAAATTGCCCGCACCAGCAAAGGTGGCAGTGGTGGCCCGGATGTAAGCCGGGAAGGTGTTCAAAGAGATTTGCTTCCAATTGTGGAAGGTTCTTCTGTCAATACCAAGTTTGGTGTAGTCCATACAGATCATATTTTATTTATAGCTGCAGGGGCCTTTCATTTCTCTAAACCATCAGATCTTATTCCAGAGCTCCAAGGACGTTTCCCGATAAGGGTAGAATTGGAGAAGTTAACCAAAGAAGATTTTTACTTGATATTAAAAACTCCCCGAAATTCTTTAACAAAACAATACGAAGCTCTTTTTAGTACAGAAGGTGTAGTTCTTGAGTTTGAAGACAGTGCACTCAATGATCTCGCAGAAATTGCTTTTAACGTAAATGCTGAAATAGAAAATATTGGCGCCAGAAGGCTGCAAACTGTTATAAGCCATTTGCTCAACGAATTCCTCTACCAAATGCCGGAAAACAGCCCGGAAAACAAAAAAATAACTATTACCTCTTCTTTGGTCCAGGAAAAACTGGGTGGCTTGGTTAAGGACAAAGATTTAAGCAGGTATATTTTGTAGCGTATTTCGTAGTGAGTATTGCGTAATGCGATTTAGAGTATTGGAATCGGGGAGATTTTGATCTTAAATACTTGTATTTAAGATATTAAGTGTGTTATAGTCGAAATACTAAATACGCTATACTCAATACTTTTTAAGTTCTATCTTTGCACATTGTAAATGCCAGAATCGCACTACCCAATACGCATTACGCAATACTAAAATGACCGACCGTTACGCGCAAAGAGGTGTTTCTTCACAAAAAGAAGATGTACACAATGCCATTTCAAAAGTTGACAAAGGGATTTTCCCAAAGGCTTTCTGTAAAGTTATACCCGATATACTCGGAGGCGACCCGGACTGGTGCAACATAATGCATGCAGATGGTGCCGGAACAAAATCTTCCTTAGCTTATCTTTATTGGAAAGAGACGGGTGACCTTACAGTTTGGAAAGGAATTGCACAGGATGCAATTGTGATGAATACTGATGACCTGATTTGTGTTGGCGCAATAGATAATATTTTACTTTCTTCCACAATAGGCAGAAATAAAAACCTGATTCCTGGTGAAGTAATCAAAGCCATCATTGAAGGAACTGAAGAAGTTCTGGAAATGCTACGAAACCATGGAGTTGGGATATACAGCACAGGCGGCGAAACTGCAGATGTAGGAGATCTTGTCAGGACAATTATTGTTGACAGTACTGTAACTGCCAGAATGAAGCGGACCGATGTTATTAGTAACCATAACATCAAAGCTGGCAATGTAATAGTGGGTTTTGCTTCTTTTGGCCAGGCAACTTATGAAAGTGAATATAATGGAGGCATGGGTAGCAATGGACTTACGTCAGCCCGGCACGATGTATTTTCAAAAATGCTGGCAGACAAATACCCTGAAAGCTTCGACCCAAAAGTTCCGGAAGAACTGGTATATTCTGGTTCCAAAAATTTAATAGACGAAGTTAGCACACCGACAATTGTCAATCGCCAACTGTCAACAAAAGCAGGCAAACTCGTTCTTTCCCCAACCAGAACATACGCACCCCTTGCGAAAGCAATTTTTCAAAACTATCAAAACAAAATTGATGGAATGATCCATTGCAGTGGGGGCGGGCAAACCAAGGTGCTACATTTTGTTGAAGATGTCCATATTATAAAAGATAACCTGTTTGCTACACCACCTTTGTTTAAATTGATCCAGGAAGAAAGTAAAACAGACTGGAACGAAATGTACAAGGTATTCAACATGGGCCATCGTCTTGAAATTTATACAGACGAAAAAACAGCAGAAGAATTTATCAATATCTCTAAAGGATTCAGCATAGATGCCAAAATAATTGGAAGAGTAGAATCCTCTGAATCTAAAAGCTTAACTATTACAAAAGGATCAGATTCCTGGAAGTACTAGTGCAGAAGTCTCAATACCAAGTACTAATTACTCAATACTAAAGTGGCCAATTCAAATTTTATAGATTATGTGAAAATCTGTTTCCGTTCAGGTGCAGGTGGTGCGGGTTGTTCACATTTTCACAGGGCGAAAGGTGCTCCAATGGGTGGACCAGATGGTGGAAATGGAGGCAGAGGCGGGCATATTATTTTAAGAGGCAGTTCACAATTGTGGACCCTACTTCACTTAAAATACCGAAAACATGTTATTGCAGAACCTGGCCATAAAGGAGGCGAAAACAATCAAACAGGCAGACAAGGAGAAGATGAGTACCTGGAAGTGCCACTTGGAACAGTTGTAAGGGATCCTGAAACGGGTGAAGTTCGCGGAGAAGTGACTGTGCACGGTGAAGAAATTATAATTACTCCGGGCGGAAGAGGAGGCTTAGGAAATGACCATTTTAAAAATTCAGTAAACCAGGCTCCGCAACATGCCCAAACAGGTGAAGCGGGCATCGAAGAGTGGCTGGTACTGGAATTGAAGTTACTAGCCGATGTTGGTTTGGTCGGGTTCCCAAATGCTGGTAAATCGACTTTATTATCCGCAGTTTCTGCGGCAAGGCCTGAGATTGCGGATTATCCTTTTACAACATTGGTCCCAAACCTGGGAGTTGTTGCTTACAGGGATTTCAAGTCTTTCGTTATGGCCGATATACCAGGTATAATTGAAGGCGCCGCTGAAGGAAAAGGACTCGGGACCAGGTTTTTAAGACATATAGAGCGGAATTCCATATTGTTATTTCTTATTCCGGCTGATAGTGAAAGTATAAAAAAGGAATACAAAATATAAATAAACGAACTGGAACAGTACAATCCTGAATTGCTCCACGTTGATCACCCATTTGAGATTTAATCATGCCTCTGGTAAAATATGCTTCGTGATACGTGGGATTTAGGGCAATGGCTTTGTTATAATCTT
>JANYCH010000178.1 GCA_025360395.1 Cytophagales bacterium
TGTCGGTAATTTTGGCATACAAAATTTTTATAAAAATACAGATTATCTATGGCGCCTTGGGCAACTGTATGAACTCCTAAAACAGGAGGAAAAGGCAAAAGCAATGTACCGTCTTGTTTTAAAGCACACCAGAGAAGGTCATGATTTAATAAAAAAAAGGTATGATACCCTCAGCGTAAACGAAAAGGATTATTTTGTACCCCTGACCTACTATTATGAACTTGTTGAATTCCGTAAATCTGTTGATACTTTAAGGCCCCCACAAAGTGTTTTGCTCAACATGGGAAGTGAAGTGAATTCTAAATTTGAAGACTATGGCCCTGCAATGCACCCAACTGATAACCTTTTGCTATTTACTTCACAAAGAAATGTGAACGGTGGTACAGGGAAAAAGGATGAGGACATTTACTTTACCCGGAACTACGATGGGTTTTGGGATACTGCGGAACCATTTAAAGCTATCAATACACGATATAATGAAGGGTCGGCCTGTCTGAGCAGGGATGGTAAAACTATTTATTTTTCGCGTTGCATGGCACCAGGTGGATTCGGAAGTTGTGACCTTTACCTTGCCAATTTGAAAGAAGACAGTACATGGAATACTCCAGTAAATCTTGGACCTTATATCAATTCCAGGGGTTGGGACTCCCAGCCCAGTTTATCGCACAATGAAGATACCTTGTTCTTTTCTTCAGACAGGCTTGGTGGTTTTGGCCTTACCGATATTTACATGAGTATAAAGGATAAGAAAACACGCCAATGGGGAAGAGCTCTAAATCTTGGACCGACAATAAACACCAGGGGTAGCGAAGTAAGCCCTTTTTATCATCCAGTATTTGATGTCCTGTATTTTAGTTCTAACGGGCAGCTTTTGCAATTTGGTGATTTTGATATTTATAAAGTTTATAAGGAGAAAGGTATCTGGCAGGAGCCAATCAGTATTGGGCCATTGGTTAACGGGCCATCCAGCGAATATTATTTTAGCATAAGTCCTGATTCAAAAAACCTTTTTTATGCTAAATCGGAAAATGAGGACAAAAAAAACCTGGATCTTTATTCTTTTCCTTTGAATATGGAAGCGCAGCCTGAAGCTACCACAAGGTTAAGCGGTTCTCTGGTGGATTCATTGACAGGCAATCCATTCAAGGGAATTGTATCGGTTGTTGATATGACCAAAGGAATTGAAGTTGCACCTAAATATCTTCGGCCCGATGGTTCTTTTGATTTTGACCTGATAGATAAAAGCAAGTACCTTTTAATAATCCAGGGTGAAGATTTTTTCAGGGTAGAAAAAGAAATTAGTTTGAATGGCGATACATTAATGCACATGAGGACGCCTTCGATTGATTTTAAGAAACTCAAATTCAACTCTCTTGAATTTGACCAGGCCAGTTCAGAAATCCTGCCAAGTATGTACAGGGACCTGGACCGTTTGGTTAACTATATGCTCGATAATCCTGGGTTAAGCCTAGTGATTGAAGGCCACACAAACAAAGAGGGGAATGGTAAGGATAATCTCATTTTGTCTCAAAAAAGGTCGAATGCTATCAAAGAATATATAGTAGAATTTGGTGGGATTGAAGAGTATCGGATCAAAGCTATAGGATATGGTGATACAAAGCCTTTGATGGAAGAAAAATCTGATTATGAAAAAAGGATCAACAGGCGCGTTGAATTTGATTTTTATAAAAAAGGTGAAGAAATGCCTGAAGGCGGACAATAAACATGTTTAAAAGACTACCTCCGATATTTAAGAATTTCTATGTACTGGTTGCAGCCGGCTTTATAGTCTGGATGATATTTTTTGATATAAACGATCTTATAAATCAATATTTTTCTTTAAAAAAACTAAACGACCTGGAAGAGGAAAAAACGTTTTATAAAACTAAGACCCAAGAAGTAATCCTTGAAAGGGAAGAAGTATTGAGCAAGCCTCACTTATTAGAAAAATTTGCAAGGGAAAAATACCTGATGAAAAAAAAGACTGAAGAT
This sequence comes from Cytophagales bacterium, assembly GCA_025360395.1. Taxonomy (GTDB): domain Bacteria; phylum Bacteroidota; class Bacteroidia; order Cytophagales; family UBA9547; genus UBA9547. The sequence continues at coordinate 1,993 of JANYCH010000178.1, forward strand.
ATTTATGTAATAGAAGAGAAGTAGAAGGTTTAGATAACGCACTCTATACCTTTTAATCAGCCATTACGAATTTTTCAACACGCCCTTCACTTCAGTGATATCTATCATTGAATCTTCGTTCCAAATATATTTTTTTAGTTCAATAATAAGTTTGCTGCCTTTTTTGTCCACGACTTTCCAGAATAAATCGTGATTGCTTAACCTTTGTGTCGAATTAAAAAAAACCTGGTCACCAACGTTGATTTGTTTTGCTGTGTATCCCATAACTGTGGAGATTTTAGTTTATGATACGAACTTTTTAACAGATACGGAGGAAATAAAAAATGGTTGACTTCTTGTCAAAAACTTACATAAATATTACTTGGATAGTAATGGTTAATGGATTGTTCTTAAATAAAAAAGAGGTGTTCAATTATGTTGAACACCTCTTTTATAAGTACTTAATTTAGGTTCTGAAAAAATAAGGAAGTATTTTCCTTTATTTCTTCCTGAAAAATAATTTTGTAATCATACCACTGTCAGCAAGCCCGCTGCAGGTTTTGTCAAGCTCATATCCTTGTGCACTTATTTTATTAATTGCTTCAAGGATAATATCTCCATTGTCGTCTATATTTTCAAGTTTAAAATCTTTAAAAGGAATAAATTCTGTCCTTTTATTTCCCCAATGGATGTGAACGCCCTTGCTTGAGAAGGTAGGGACTTCATAAATTTCGACCATTACATATTGTCCTCCGGGGGAGTCTTTTATTTCACTTCCTTTAAAAGAACTTAAGTACAAGATTGTAGTAGAGGCTACTAAAAATGAGGCGATTGAGAAAATAATTTTTTTCATGTTATTAAATAGTTAAGAGATTTAATCAGTTCATTACTCATTGTACGGAGGCTGGTATTTTTTGTGTCAATATAAGGCAATTATTTAAGCCCAA
>JANYCH010000216.1 GCA_025360395.1 Cytophagales bacterium
CTCTCGGGAAAGCCCAACGTATACTCCATCAGATGGATCCTTCAATCGGAAACATTTTTGTACATGGGGCTGTAGCGAATATCAATGATTTGATGCTGAAAGAAGGAATTCTTCTCCCACCTTATAAAAGGACATACCAGGTTTCTTCAAAAGCAGAATATGCTGGCAGCGTTGTTGTAGCACCTCCATCCGCTTTGGGAAGTCCATGGTTAAGAAGGTTTGATCCTTATTCTGTAGGGATTTGCAGTGGCTGGATGCAGTTGCGTGGAACCCGCAGAAGGAAAGGGGCAGACCGGGGATTTGTATTATCAGACCATGCAGACTGGGATGATCTTAACATTGCAATAAAAGAAACCGGGGCAGAAAATATTTATGTTACCCATGGTTATAAGCCATTGTTCGCTAAATGGTTGAGAGATGAACATCATTTAAATGCCGTTGAAGTCGACACACTTTATGAAGATGAAGGATTCAACGAAGGAACTACTGAGGGAGAAAAAGAGGCTGAAAATGAAGAAGTTCGCTGAGCTATACACAACACTGGACCAAACAACCAAAACCAATGCTAAAATTGAAGCATTGGCAGATTACTTTCAAACAGCTAATCAGGATGACGTGCTTTGGGCTGTTGCACTTCTTACCGGAAGAAAACCGAAAAGGACGATCAAAACAGCTGAACTGATAGCCTCGGCTCAGGAGATGTCCGGTTTGCCCTCATGGATTTTTATCGAATCTTACCACATTGTCGGGGACCTTGCTGAAACCATAACACTTGTATTGCCTTCGCCCATCGCCATTTCTGATTATACCCTCACCGGTATCATGGATCTTTTTAAGACTTTTGACCAGTTAACTGAAGAAGTTAAAAAGTTAACAATTATTGAGATCTGGAGCAGCATGGAAACGGCAGAAAGACTCGTGTTTAATAAGCTTATAACAGGTAGTTTCAGAGTAGGAGTTTCACAGCAGCTGGTTGTAAAAGGCCTTGCCAAAAGGTTTATGCTGGTAGAAAATGTAGTGGCCCACAGGTTAATGGGCGACTGGAGCCCGAACAATACTACTTTAGAAAAACTCCTGATCGAAGAAAATATTGGAGATGATATTTCTAAACCATATCCGTTTTACCTTGCCTACCAATGGGAGGGTGATATAGCAACCCTGGGAAACCTTGAAGATTGGCAAATTGAAAGAAAATTTGACGGGATTCGTGGTCAGATTATCTACAGGCAAGAACAATTGTTTGTCTGGTCGAGAGGAGAGGACCTGATGACAGAAAAATTTCCAGAATTTGAAATTCTTAAAAGCCTTTTGCCAGATGGAACTGTCATTGATGGTGAGATTCTGCCATTCAAAGATGATATGCCAATGCCCTTCCATGTAATGCAGACAAGGATTGGCAGGAAAAACGTAACAAAGAAGTATTTATCAGAAGCTCCATTGTCCATCATGTGTTACGATCTGCTGGAATTTAATGGAGAGGATTTAAGGACAAAACCAATGTTGGAAAGGCGTATAATCCTTGAAGACCTGGTTGCCCAATTGCGCCTGAAGAGTCCGGAAATATCAGCTATTTTAAAACTTTCTCCTGTTTACAAATGCAATACATTTGATGAGTTGGTTGCTTTAAGATATGAATCAAGAGATTTTTTATGCGAAGGCTTAATGTTGAAGCATAAGGAAAGTCTTTACGAATCAGGAAGAAGAAGGGGCAAATGGTGGAAATGGAAAATTGATCCACTCACCATAGACGGAGTTTTGCTTTACGCGCAAAGAGGACATGGGAGAAGGGCAAATCTTTATACCGATTATACTTTTGCAGTATGGGATGGTGAGGAACTTGTGCCTTTTACAAAGGCTTATTCAGGTTTAACAGATAAGGAACTTATTGAAGTTGATAGTTGGGTAAAGAAAAACACGATAGATAAATTTGGGCCTGTCCGAAGCGTTACTCCTGGTTTGGTTTTTGAAATTGCTTTTGAAGGAATAAATCCTTCTCCAAGACATAAATCAGGAGTAGCATTGCGGTTTCCCAGGATATTGAGATGGAGAAAAGACAAAGGCATAAAAGACGCCAATAAAAAAGAAGATTTACTGATGCTGATCAACAATACATGATAAAATAATTTCAATGGCATAGTTCTGTTGTTAATGCCCCGAATTTATTTTATCTATTTTTTTATAATTTTTTTACCATGGAAAAGAAGAAGAAAAGAGTTGGCGTATTGGCATTGTTTTTCATCGTTCTCACAGTTATTCTAATATGTGGTTTTTTGTTTGCCCCATGGCTTAAAAACATGGTAGGTAAATGGGCCAGCAACAAAATCGTGACTTATGTTGCTAGTCACAGTGACTATAATTTAACCATTGACTCATTATCAATTGATGGGTTTTCAACTGTTCAACTTCACAGGGTGAAACTTGAAAACAAGCTTAGTAAGAAAGAATTTAATGTGAAGAACAAGTATCAAACAGACTGGATTTTGTTCAAAACCAAAAGCATATGTTTTATAGGGGTTAATTGGAAAAATTGGTACTTCGATAAGGGGATATTGGTAAATGAAATGGTTGTTGATCATCCCCAAATCGAGGTTTACAGGGATAAAAGAAAGCCAAGGGAACCATATGTGGTAAAACCAATGCC
>JANYCH010000230.1 GCA_025360395.1 Cytophagales bacterium
TTTAGCCCTTATTTCTTTATCTCCGCCTTTCTCCAGACTTTTATTTGTAAGTCCTGAACAAGCTGCTATTAAAATAGCCAATGTAGAGATCAGTAATTTTGATAAGTTTTTCATAATAGTATCTTATTAGATTAATAAGAAAATGGTTTGACTATAGAAACCGTAGGAACATCAATTATCATTAGAGCCTTTCCACCAAGAGTACCTGAAACAAGGCCAAACTGAACATATAAAATGTTTGAAATATCCTTTTTCCCATTTCCATTTAAATTTGTTTCATCTATTCCAGTACGAGGATTTATAAACTGTGCTTTTCCAAAATCACTATATTTCAAAGAAAATAATTTCCAACCTTTGAAATCGATTACAATAGCCTTTTCATAAGCTTCGTCACCATTATCAGCTTCAAAGTCGCCTTTCATGTTATCATTCTCTTGAATAGTATAATTTATCTTAGAACCATCTCCATTTCCATAGACAAATACATTAAAATATAAATTATCAGGTGTTATTGCCTTAGACATAAAATTAGTGACGCTAACACCCTTTGCATCTCCGACATCACAAGGGTCTATAAGATTCCCATAATTAAGAGTATTTCTAAAATCAGTAGGATCCTGTAAATTAGCAGACCTTAGCCGGGCAACATAATAATCAGGCCCCTTTTGTGTAGAAACATTTGTAGAAACATCAGTACCCTTCAACATAAAGAACTTAGAACCTTTCAAACCACCCTGATATTTTGAATAGTTTAAAAGCATATTTGATGAATCAAACACAGCGTAAAAAAAATTAAAATCATTATTATAGGGTATAGATGGATCCACATCTTTAGAACCATAACTTTCAGCATCATATCCAACAGAATAAAAATATGGAATCAATTCTTCCGTACAATCACCTTTTCCACCATATCTAGGAAACAATTCAAATTGATTTGCATTCGAAGGTTTACCTTTTATTATGAATATAGTATCCCTGGCAATTTCATTTTCAGAAATTACAACATCTCCCCTATTATCGAGATTTTGAAAAACATTCGTTTTATTCTTTACAGAATTATTCAATGATAAAGAAGCAACCACCATTTCACCATCTCTGAAAAAATAAAGTGAGTCTTGAGCACCATTCCACAAGGAATTTAAGCTAATATCATCAGATTGACCTTCTATAGTTTTGGTTGCACCAGATTTCAAACCACGAACTGTGATTTTCCATTTAGTGCTTTTTTCGAATTTTCCTTTGAAAATGACAAAATTACTATCAGTTCTTCTAAAATTCACAGAAGAAACATTAGCCTGAAATGGAACAACAAGGTTTGAAGAATACTGAATTTCAGGCCCTATTATGCTTTTATCAAAACTTCTTTTACAAGAAAAAATCAAAAGCAAACTCAAGCAATAAAGTAGGTTTTTATAAGTTCTCATTTATCAAGAGGTTTACCAAATGTAATTATTAAATAATCAATTGCTGCCCCAACGGTATTGCCATTTGGAGAAGATAAAATGTTAACACCTACACCAACAGCAGTTTCCGGTTGTATTTTATTAGGCCCAGACCCTCCATCGGTAACTGCAGTCGTTCTTTTAAGATTGCTATACTTTACAGATATTAATTTCCAACCCACCCAATCAACTGATATCTGCTGATCAAAAGTATCATCATAGAGTGCATCGTAAGTACCGTTTATTTTACCATTATCCTGAGAAACGCCAATTCCTATTTTAGTTGCGTTCGGCGTTACTAAATTAGGATATCCATAAATATACATATTAATATAAATATCAGAAGCACTATGTCCTTCAAGCATTCCCTTTGGGAATTTTTGTTGATTCCCGCCAACAAAATAATCTCCATTATGATCCGTACCAAATAAACTCAAAACCTTGATTCCCTGAGGAATAAATGGAAAATCAGGACTTAAAGATGGTAGTGGATTCGCAACATTATCTTTCTTATCCCCATAAGGTGTTATACTGATTCCTCCTTCGAAATCATTAAGCAAAATACCTTCATTGGTTGAATCAATCAAAGTTACATTTTTGACAAATTTTTTAATAGTGCTTGACTTAGTAGTGCCTAGAATTGATAACTTGAAATTAACTAAACCAGGAACAAAATAAAACTGGTTATCTGAAGATCCATTCCATGTCCATTCAGGAAGACTATCGATATAATCTGTTGTGCCAGAAATTAATTTATAAGGACTTGTTAAAGAATCTGATTTAACAGGTGAAATTTCGATTTTCCACCTTACAGATTCATTGAACTTAGCTTTGAAATAAGTTGAGCGTTGTCTTGGAGAAATTCTAGTTTTAAGATACATCGTATCATGTCCTGGGGAATTTAAACCGCTTTTATCATGAATAACATCGGTTATGGAGGTTCGTTTAGAAAAATCTATTGTATCAATTTTATAAGCTACAGATTTATCCTGACCAAAAACTTTAAACGAATCTAGTATAGCAAAATCAGCAGAAGCTACCTTTAAATCAGGCCCCAGTATTCCGTCCTTTTGAGTTCTTTTACAAGAAAAAAATGAAAGAACAACAAAAACCGAGCAAATGCAATATTTCAATACTTTAGTCATCCTATTTTGTTATTACTGTTAGAATATCAGTGTGTAGTTAAGGAACAACTGATCGATGTGATAGTTCTGATTGATCGAAGTTTCCAATTTGTTCTGGTAAGTAGTCATATTATAATTACCTGTGAAGAATGACCTGTTACTAAACCTGTATCTTAATCCAAAACTTAGAATATCTTCAGTTGAATTAACTTTGTAGTTATAATAGTCAGATATTAAGCCAGAATAAATATTCCTATAAGCTACCCATTCATTTCCGTTACCAGTGAACGTTTTATAACCACCCATTAAATCAACATTCTTCAATACTTCAACTGTTATTCCAGCGTCAATAATGGTACTGTTAAGATCTACTCCTATGGCTCCTGCCCTTGTGGTTTTCTCATTTCTGTAACCTCCCATTAAGGATATAGCTTTTTTGATTTTCAAAATCCTGTCAATGTTAATTAAAGCGCCGCCTCTTAATCCGGTAAAGGATCTTAATTCAGAAGTACCTTCGCCGATCATTTCCGTTAGGTTCTCGCTTGTAAAAGACAGCTGACCAAATTTTTCCTTGTGCCTCACTACAAAATTACCTGTAAAACCCTTTCTATTAGGTGTTGCTAAACCATAAGGAGTAATGTTGTTATATTCTGGCAAGAATGGTTTTAAAATTGGAGAAATAGACTGATTATAAAGTTGGCTATTTGTCAACCTGTCAAATAAAGTCTGACTCCTTATAGCTGTGTTGTTGTTCATCTGATCAAATACAGAAGACTGTGCATAGTCATTAATCCTTCTGGTTTGAGCACCAGGACTGCTGAATTGAGCACCTACTTCACGGTAAGAACCATCTAGACTTATAATAAAGTTCCCCGGTTTGTAAGCTCCTTTCAAACCGGCATCATA
>JANYCH010000286.1 GCA_025360395.1 Cytophagales bacterium
GTTTAAACTAAGGGTTTCGTCAGGGCTAAAAAGATCCTTAAGCTCATATAAGTAATCAAAATACTTTTTATCAAGCACTCTTATACCTGCTGAAATTTGTTCTTTATGATCCGGATTTTCCCGCATAAAATTATTGAGAGCGCAAATTAAGAACTTAACCTATTTTAATCCATCGGTTTAGAATAAATTAACGGTCAGCCACAGTTTTAAAATCAGAATATTGCGAATTGGTTAAATGATCCAAATCTATTATATATAAAAAATAAAACCCCAATTCTTGCGAAATGGGGTTTATGTAAATACAAGATTTCCTTTTAACTCAGATCAGCAACATTGATCAATGAGCTATCTTTTCTTTCAAGTTTAGATACTCCCATTAAATATTCATCCACAGACCTTGCACATTCTCTTCCTTCAGATATAGCCCAAACAACAAGAGACTGACCTCTTCTCATATCTCCGGCAGCAAAAATCTTAGGATTAGAAGTCTGGAATTTTGTAGTATTTGCTTTCACATTGCCACGTTCATCAAAATCCAATCCCATATCACTTAGCATTCCATCTTGTTGCGGATGTAAAAAACCTGCAGCAATCAGAACCAATTCTGCAGGAACTATTCTTTCAGTTCCGGCTTTTTCAACAAATTTAGGCATTTTTCCATCCACACCTGCTTTCCATTCCAACTCAACTAATTTTAAACCAGTCAAGTTACCTTTATCATCACCAACAAATTCCTTGGTTTGAATGGACCAGCTGCGCTCGCCACCTTCTTCATGGGAAGAGGAGGTACGCAGGACCATTGGCCAGTTTGGCCAAGGCATGCTTGGTGTCCTGTCGGTTGGTGGTTTGGGTAATAATTCTATTTGCGTAACAGATTTTGCACCATGTCTGTGAGAGGTTCCAACGCAGTCAGCCCCGGTATCACCACCACCAATAACCAAAACATTTTTTCCGGTTGCCCAAAGATCTTTTCCTTCCTGGGCCGGTTTTCCGGCAACGCGTCTGTTTTGTTGAGGAAGAAATTCCATTGCAAAATGAACACCATTCAGCTCACGCCCTTTAATTGGAATATCACGGGGAATAGTTGAACCTCCTGCCAATACAACTGCATCGAAATCTTTGACAAGTTGGCTTGACTTGACGTTGACCCCAACATTAGCATTGGTTTTAAATATGACACCTTCCTGGATCATCAGGTCGACCCGACGCTGAATAACCCATTTTTCTAATTTAAAATCAGGGATACCATATCTTAGTAAGCCACCTATTTCATCGTCTCTTTCGAAAACAGTTACAAGGTGACCTGCAGAATTAAGCTGGGCGGCGGCTGCTAAACCTGCCGGGCCTGAACCGATTACCGCAATTTTCTTTCCGGTCCTGTGTTCTGGTACCTGAGGAACGACATATCCTTTTTTGAAGGCTATTTCTATGATGTTCTTCTCAATCTCTTCAATAGTAACCGGCGCTTGATTGATACCCAACACGCAGGATGCCTCACAGGGTGCAGGACAAATGCGACCTGTAAATTCAGGAAAATTATTAGTTGAGCTTAATATACGATAAGCTTCCTCATAATCTTTTTCATAAACAGCATCGTTAAATTCCGGTATGATATTCCCTAGCGGGCAACCACTGTGGCAAAACGGAACTCCACAATCCATACATCGGGCTGCCTGGTTGTTCAAAACAGCCTCCGGCATTTCCTGTATAAACTCGTTGTATCCCTGAACCCTTACTTTTGGATCTACTTTTTTAGGGTTCTCTCTTGTAAATTCTAGAAATCCAGTTGGCTTACCCATTGATAGCTACTTCTTTTTGTTCAGTTTTAAGTTTTCTTTTCATCATCACCGCTTTGTAATCTCTAGGCATAACCTTTACAAAGTGAGCAAGTTCCATGTTGAAATTATTCAGAATTCTCTGAGCAAGTTCGCTACGGGTGAAGTTTAAGTGGTTTTGAATCAATTCTTTCAGGATTTTTGCATCATCGTCTTCAATGATATCAAAATCTACCATTTCCATATTGCAACGGCTTTTTAGTTTTTTCTCAGGATCATATACAAAGGCAATACCTCCGCTCATTCCTGCAGCAAAATTCCTGCCTGTTTCACCAAGTATCACTACAATTCCGCCAGTCATGTATTCACAACCATGGTCACCAATTCCTTCTACAACTGCTTTTACACCTGAGTTACGCACGCAGAACCTTTCTCCTGCCATTCCCCTGATGTATGCTTCTCCGGAAGTTGCGCCATAGAAACTTACGTTCCCTACAATGCTGTTTTCGCTTGGGTTGAACCTTGCAGCCCTGTCAGGATAGATAATCAATTTAGCACCAGAAAGACCTTTTCCAAAGTAGTCATTGGCGTCACCTTCAACTTCCATTTTTAAACCCGGAGCACCGAAAGCTGCAAAGCTCTGTCCGGCTGTTCCTCTGAATTTAAAGTGAATGGTGTCTTCAGGTAAACCATCAGCACCATGTGCCTTTGTTATTTCATTAGAAAGTATGGTTCCGGCAGCCCTGTTGATGTTTTCGATGTTAAACTCACCTGTTACTTTAGATTTATTTTCTAAAGCTGATTTTGCAGCATCTAACAAGGTAAAGTCAAGCGCACCAACTAATCCATGGTCCTGATCTTCAGTCCTGAATATTCCTACTCCCTCTTCAGTTGCAGGTTTAAAAAGTAATCCGGTAAGATCTATGTTCTTATGTTTCCAATGACTGATGTCGTCACGTTTTCTTAACCTGTCTGATTGTCCAACCATTTCCTGAACAGTTCTGAAACCCAGTTCAGCCATTGTTTCACGAAGGTCTTCTGCCAGGAAGGTGAAGAAATTTACAACTGCGTCAACATCATGGTTGAAACGTTTCCTTAAATCTTCATTTTGAGTGGCGATTCCAACAGGACAGGTGTTTAAATGACACTTACGCATCATGATACAACCTTCTACTATCAAGGCACCTGTTGCAACACCCCATTCTTCAGCACCTAACATCGCAGCCACCGCAAGGTCTTTGCCAGTTCTGAGCAAACCATCAGTTTGAACTGTGATTCTGCTTCTCAGCTTGTTCCTGACCAGTGTTTGATGTGTTTCAGCTAGTCCAAGCTCCCAAGGCAATCCTGCATGGCGGATCGAAGATAAAGGTGAGGCACCTGTACCACCATCGTGTCCTGAAATAAGCACAACATCAGATTTGGCTTTCGCTACACCTGAAGCAATAGTTCCCACACCGGCTTCTGATACCAGCTTCACACTTATCCTTGCTGCCCTGTTTGAGTTTTTTAAATCAAAAATAAGCTGGGCTAAATCTTCAATTGAATAAATGTCGTGATGGGGTGGGGGAGAAATTAAT
>JANYCH010000301.1 GCA_025360395.1 Cytophagales bacterium
TTTTAAAATCATCAGAATTTATTTTTTTATTATTGGTTTATAATCCCCGTGGTATTTTACCTTCTTCTACATCCCCTAAAATAACAGTGGACGGAAAAGTAACTGACTCAGTTAAAATCCAATATCCAGAAGGTAAATATGAGATATTGTTACCTTATGGTAAAAGTTATTCACTCTCTGTTAATGCCAGAAAATTTGTAGGTGAGCCAGTTAAACTTGATTTTACCCAAATTGACGAGTATCAGGAAATCAAGAAAGACCTTTATGCAAGGTCAGCTCCGGTTGCAACAGTTACCGGGACGTTTTATGTAAAAGGAACAACTCAAAAAATAGGAAGCAAATTCAATCCTAAACTTATGGTAAATGGTGAGATCGTTGATTCTGCCATCATTGACACTGCAAGTTCAAGTTATAAAATATACCTGCCTTTAAAAAGAACCTACTCGTTATCATTTTCTTCTACAAAATATAAAGGAATTCCTTCTACTGTTGACTTAAGTACTACTGCTGATCCTACAGATGTAAGCAGGAATTTATATGGAACATATGTAAGTACGACCGCTCTCATAACTGGAAAAGTTGTCAATAGAAAAACCAACCAACCTTTACTTAACGCAAAGGATGTAAAAATCCAATCACACGGACATGACATTCCAGGATCAACTTACAACCCTTCAACCGGAGAGTATGAAGCAGAGCTTGGTTTAGGCTCAACTTATATTGTTAATGCCAGCCTTCCTAAATATTTCCCTCAATATGAGCCAATTGATTTAACAAAGGAAAAAAGCAATGCAAAAGTAATTAAAGACCTGTATGTTACACCTTTAGAAGTTGGTCAAAGTGTAAAACTGAATAATATTTTCTTTGAAAGCGGCAAGGCTACTTTAAAGCCCAAATCTTTTCCAGAATTGAACAAAGTTGCAAATTTTCTCAATGGGAACAACAACATTAAAATCCAGATTGAAGGGCATACTGACAACGTTGGGAAGCCAGATGCCAACATACAACTTTCCAGATGGAGAGCAAGAGCCGTACAGCAATACCTGGTAATAAAAGGCATCGAGGTTTCCAGGGTTAAATTTGATGGATTCGGGCCTAACAAACCAATTGCCAAAAACACCACCAAACAAGGCAGGAGCCTCAACAGAAGAGTTGAATTTAAAATTCTATCACTCGAGTAACTTCTCTTAAACTTTAACAAAAAAGCCCCGATTTTAGGGGCTTTTTTGTTAAACGAATCTAATTTTTACAATTAAGTTTTATACAAACCTAAATAAATCGTAAATCGTAAAAGTTAGAAGTATTCTATTCATTTATGGAGATTAAAGTTCTCTCACCTAGAGAAAAAGCCTTAGAAATCAACCTGGATCCACGTACCTACGGATCTTTTGCAGAAATTGGGGCAGGACAAGATGTAGCAGCATTCTTTTTTAAAGCTGGTGCGGCCTCTAAAACAATCGCTAAAACTATTTCTGCCTATGATATGACTTACAGCGATTCCATTTACGGGGTTGAAGAAAGCGGCAGATATGTTTGCGAGCCCAGGCTGATAAAAATGCTTACCAGGGAATATACCTTACTTTTACAACGTCTAAAAGAAAAGAGATCTCAGGAAACGTTGTTCTTCGCTTTTGCTGACACAATTTCCACCATCAATTATAAGAAAACCACAACAAGCCACGGTTGGATGGGCATCAGGTTCCAGCTTGAACCAGGCGCAGAACCCAATGACATTGTAATCCATGTCCGCTTAATGGAAAATGACATCCATGACCAGCAACTGGCTGTAGGGATTGTAGGTGTCAACTTGGTTTATGGAGCTTTTTACAATTACAGGACTCCGGAACTTCTGGTAGATTCACTGATGGAAAGTGTGACGCCTGAGAAGATTAAAATTGATATGATCCGCTTTTCCGGACCGGAATTTTCAAAAGTAGACAACCGGTTGATGATGTTATACCTGGTTCAGAAAGGATATACAGATGCCGCTGCTTTTAAACCTGACGGAACTGTTGCCGAGCCCAGTGATTTATTCTGGAAGAAGAACCTCTTGCTTATCAGAAGCAGGTTCAGGCCTTTTACAATTGTTAATCAGGACATGCTCAAAACTGGCTATGAGCATTTTGTTCAGGAGAAAGGCGTTGAGGCCGACAAAATAATGACTGTTGCCGAAATAACCCTGAATAATTTAAGGTCTGAAGATGGAATAGACCGGCAGGATTTCCTTGACAGGGTTGATATAATAAGCTCTCTCGGATATACAGTTTTGATCTCTAACTACCAGGAATACCATCGCCTGGTAAATTTCTTATCTGCCTATACAAAACAGAAAATAGGGATCATAATGGGACCATTTAATCTGGCAGATGTTTTCAATGAAGATTTTTATACCAAACTAAATGGGGGTATCCTGGAATCTTTTGCACAATTGTTTAGCAGAAATGTTGAATTGTACATATACCCTACGCGCGACTTGCAGACCGGAGAAATTGTAACACATGAGAATTTCAAGGTAAATGAATCATTACACTTTTTATATCAATACCTGGTAGCAAACGATAAAATCAGTGGCATTAAAGGTTACAACGAAGATTTATTGCATATTTTCTCTGATAACGTTCTAAAAATGATAAAAAACGGTGAAGATGGCTGGCAAGCACTGGTACCAAAAGAAGTTGAAAATGCCGTGACTGGCAAAAAACTTTTTGGATATAAAGGTTAATTGCAATGAGATTATATTTTTTGTTACTTCTGTTAACTATGCTGACTTTTATAGCCAAAAGTCAAAAAAGGTTAAAAAAGGTCAATTATTTAGAATCAAGGCAAAGAACGGTTCAGGCAGATGGTACTGAAAGCCTCTCAGGAGCAAGAAAGATACCGATTGAAATTTTTTATGTACTTCAAGATGATACAACCTTAATGGACAGTTTGTACATAAAGTATTTCGAAACCTCCAAAACTATTGAAAAACAAGGGTTTTATAAAAAAGGCAAAAAAAACGGAATCTGGCAGGAATTTTATGAAACAGGTGATTCTGTCCCACGGATTAAAGTTGAGCAATATTTTAAAGACGATACTCTAAACGGAGTTTACGAAAGCTGTAGTTTATCAGGTTCAAAACGTTTAAGCTGCTTTTATAAAAACGGAAAGGTTTCAGGTACAATGTACTTATACTACGCTTCGGGTAAAGTAGAAAGCGAAATACCCCATTTCAATGGCCTTAAGAATGGAGAAGTCTGCTTTTTCTACGAAGATGGACATCTAAAATCGGTAGAAGGATATTCAAATGGAAATAAAACCGGCACATTCCGTGCCTTTTCAAAAGAGGGCAGGATTTTACAAAAAGGCATTTACCTGAATAATCACAAAACAGACACTTTATTTACATTCTTCGAGAATGGAAGGCTTAAAACTAAAGCTTTTTTTATTAACGATACTTTGAATGGCCCATTGAGTGAATACTCAGAAGAAGGCTATATATTAAAGGATTTCAATTATAAAGATGGACGACAACACGGCCTGAATAAAACCTATTATTCAAATGGAATCCTGGAGACAGAAGCTTATTATTCAGCTGGTTATCTGAATGGGAACTACATTGAATACTATGAAAACGGAAAAAAATCCCTGGAAGTAAATACTAATAAGGGCAAAAAAAGTGGTCAGTTTAAAAGTTATTACAAAGAAGGCGTGATTCAAACTGAAGGTTTTTTTGTTGACGGTCAATTGAATGGCTTAGTAAAAGGATATTATCTGAAAGGGGCGTTGAAACAAAAAATAAGTTACGAAAACGGCAAAAGAAATGGTGGGTCACTAACCTATTATGAGAACGGCAATATCAAAGAAGAAAGCTATTTCAAAAACAATGAAACTGAACAAAAATCAAAATACTATGATATTGAAGAAACATTGTTAGAAGAAAAATCATTTTTAAAAACCGAACCTCATGGTACCTGGAAGTATTATTACCCTGATAAATCCTTGAAAATATCGGAAGAGTATATTTCCGGAAATCTAAATGGGACGAGAAAAGAATTCTATCAGAATGGAAAAGTAAAAATATCTCAGGATTATCTAAACGGGAAACTGAATGGTCATTTCATATTTTATTTCCCTAATGGTAATAAGGAAGAGGATATTGAATATAAAAATGGAATTATTTCTGGTATAAGGTCTAAATACTACCCAGATGGAAAACTTAAGGAACAAGGCAATCAACAATCCGGTAATAAAACAGGTTTATGGACATACTATTTTTCAAATAGCATTGTAAGTAAAAAAGAAAATTACTTTAATGGTGTCTTACAAGGTCATTATGAAGAGTTTTATGAGAACAGCAAAATCAAATTAAAAACAACATACAGGATTGGGCACATTGAAGGCAAACAAAAGGAATATTATGAAAATGGCATTATGAAATCCGAAATTACGTTTGTAAAAGGGATTAAAAATGGGATTTACAAGACTTTTTACGAGTCTGGTAAACCTGAAGTAAGCGGTCATTTTTTAAACGGTATGAAAAACGGACATTGGAAATTTTACAACATACAAGGAAAGTTAGAAAAAGAGGAAACATGGATAAATGGAGAAAGTGTTTCAAAACCATAATCCTATATATATTGTAACATTTTTTTTGGTACTGTATTTTTACAAGAATTTTTATGGCCTAACTAATATATCTGACTTTATAATAGTTGCTTTCCGTTTAATTAAATTAAAGAAACTTTTAAACTCAAATTTTTAATTTTTATATTATCAACCTGAGTTCGATTAATAAATGGCTATAAATTATATAATAAAATGTCTGATATATATGTAATATAAATTGGTAAAACCCTAGTTAGTTGTTATATTTAAGTATCTTATATTCAAATATTTACAACAAAACCATGAGTCTT
>JANYCH010000306.1 GCA_025360395.1 Cytophagales bacterium
CTACATTTGAGGTTCCCTGGCAAACAGACGATAAACCAGTGATATTATCTGGCTTGGCCGGTGATGGATTAATATTAACAACACTGCTGGCAGCAGGGCCAGTGCAACCATTAGCTTTAATGGTAACATTGTAAGTTCCGGCATCTGGTATAGAAGAATTTAAAATTGTTTGAGAGATTCCTGTCAAAGTACCGCCGGACGGTGTTGTCCAGGTATAAGTAGCACCCCCTATATTTGGACTGGCAGTTAAAGTAAAAGAGGTGCCCGAACAATATGTACCTGTTCCACTTTGAGAAATAGTTGGTGTAGTCACACCTGTTACTGCAATGGTCACAGAATCTGCGTCACTGTTACATGTTCCACTGCTGACCGTTATTTTATATTTGCCTGCATCTACAGCCTGAATATTATTTATTACAAGTGGATTGGCAGCTGAAGTTGTATTATTTGGCAAAGTCCAGGTAACAGGCGATGCTGTGCTACCGGTTAAAGTAAGGTTCTGGTTCTGACAAACCGGATTTGCTGAAGGCGTAATTGTAGCTTTCGTAGGCTTAGGGTTTACAATAAGGGTCCCAACACTGGTTGAGGCACTTGTACAACCATTGAGCGTAGCGGTTAAACTGTATGCACCAGCATTAGATGGCAATGCACTTGCAATACTTGGCAATGCTTGTGCACCCGTATGGGTAAATGTAAATCCGGAAGGCCCTGACCATTTATAAGTCGTAGTTGCACTAATCGGGTTCAAAGAAAATGAAACAGGCTTCCCCTCACAAACAGGATTAGGAGAAAGACTACCACTTGGAGAAGAAGGACTAACATTATTAGTTACCGTTACAAAAGCAGAATCAGAATTACATATTGCCAGGTTATCAGAGACAAACCATCTGAATTTATAAACACCTGTTGTTAAACCTGATGCGACGGTGCTATTTGCAGTAGGATCAGCAATAGAAGAAGAATTTGGGCCTGCCATCTGGTCCCATTGGCCTATATTATAAACACTTATAGCCTGTGCTTTTAAATTGTATGAACTAATAGAACAAGCAGTTGTGTCACTTCCAACTTTTGCCTTTGGTGAAACCCTTTTTCTAATATTCAGGTCCGTAAAATTGGTATCAACACAACCCGATTTAGAAACTGTATATCTTAAAACATAATCTCCTTCTATTAAATTTGTTACACTAGTCGCAGGATTTGCTGTATTTGCAAACGTTGGGGTATTCGGACCTGATATAGTACTCCATTTAGCAGTTGAGGCTGGAACACCTGCCGGTGCAGGATCATTTCCTCCTAAGTTTGCTCCCAAACTATCACATAAATACTGGTCAAAACCTGCGTTTGCTGCAACAGGGCTTGTTATATCTTTCGTAGGTAATGACTGACTTTTTAAGACATCAAAGGTAACAATCCCACAACCCGGGACTACAGAGGGGGCCGTTGTCACTTGAACATCGTATGTACCACTTCGTAGTGCTGTAAACCTATAATTGTATTTTGAAGAACTTAATGTACTGGTAACAAAAACCTTAGTACTACCATCATATCTATATAAAGAATATTTTACTTGTCTTCCCTTATAGTTAGAACTGTCAGTTAATCTAATTCTTAAGACCCCGTCCTTGGTTCCTAAACAGCTTACTGGTACGCTATCAATTATGGCATTTTTTGCTTGAGGGCACTGCCCAAAAGACTCAAATCCAGCTAGATTCAACAGCAAACAAATGCCTGCAGCCTTAAAAAAATTAATTATATGTTTCAATTTCACCTCTGGCCGCTTTATTTGTGGGGTAATACCGCAATTAGAAAAAATGTAAACACTTTTCCTCTAAGTTTATACTGAACTTTTGTGAAAAGGTTCAACAAAGTATGAAAAGATATAGTCTTAATTTATTAATACAGGATATTTAACAACTTTGTAACCGGATAATCTTTGATACATTAATTCCTTATTGACAATTGCTCGCCTTCTTTACTATATTATATCTTTCTTTAACTGTAGCAGCTGGTATATATACTTCAGGAAAAATTAATGTTGCTGAAGACTTTGCCCTCGCTGGAAGAAGATTACCATTTCACCTCAGCCTGACTGCCTTTTTCGCCACTTGGTTTGGTGCTGAAACTATTTTGGGGGCCTCAGCTCAATTTGCAAAGGATGGTTTTAAAGGCATTATTGAAGATCCGTTTGGCGCTTCACTTTGCCTTGTCATCACAGGCTTAGTTTTTGTAAAGTGCTTTTATCCAAAAGGTTATTTATCCATTGGCGATTTTTTCAGAGAAAGGTATGGGCGGTCGGTGGAATTTGCAACTTCACTTTTGCAGGCACTCTCCTATTTTACCTATTCTGCAGCTCAATTTGTGGCCCTCGCGATTGTGCTTGAAACTGTTACAGGCTTCGATTTCAGCATTTGCCTTATTTCCGGAGCGATTTTGGTAGTAACATATACCTATTTCGGGGGAATGTGGGCCCTGGCCTTTACAGATTTTGTTCAGGCTATTGTCATTATTGCCGGATTGGGCATATTAACATACTACCTATGGAAGCTGTTGCCAATTAGCTTTGCGCTGTCAGCTTTATTACCAGCCAATAATTCTTTCCTTCCCCAAAACTCTTTCTCAGGTTGGGCTGAATTTTCTGCAGCCTGGATGATCATGGGCTTTGGTTCTATTCCTTCCCAGGATATCTTTCAAAGAATAATGTCTGCAAAGTCCGAAAAGGTGGCAAGGAATAGTGCAATCATAGCTGGCATGCTATATTTAGTAATAGCAATCCTCCCGCTTTTGATTGTCATGCTGTGTCTTAAAATTTATGGAAATCAGAATTCTATCAATCCACAACAAATAATCCCGCAAATGGTGTTGATACATATGCCAATGCCTGTTCAGGTACTGTTTTTTGGAGCGTTACTTTCCGCAATCCTAAGTACTGCCAGTGCTTCTTTATTGGCCCAGGCCACTGTAATCGGCGAAAATCTCATCAAACCGCAATTAAAATCTATTAAAAACAAGCAGTTCTTGAATTTATTGAGATTTTTAGTTGTGTGCGTTTCTGTTATTTCGGTAATAATTGCCCTAAACTTGACCAATATTTTTCTTTTGTCAAGCATATCTTCATCACTGATTTTGGTCTCCTTATTTATTCCAATGATCGGCGGCTTGTGGGTAAAAAAATCGACAGGCATAAACGCTTGGTCTAGCATGATTTCAGGGATTCTTGTCTATAGTATTTGTCTTTTTTTGCAAATGGGGCTCCTGGCAGTTTTCTGGGGATTCGTAGCTTCCATAGCAGGGTTTTTACTTGGATTCATCCATAAATTGTTAAAAAGTAATAACAACCTTATTAAAAATGATTCTTTAATCCATTCTAAGTCAATCATCCCCAAAATAGTAATTCGTAAATCTGAAATCGTAAATTAAAATGTCAAAATTCACTTACGAATATCCCAGACCAGCCCTTGGAACTGACATGTTGCTTTTCTCAAAACAACCAGATAATGTTTACATCCTGTTAATTCAAAGGAAAAACACTCCCTTTAAAGATTTTTGGGCATTTCCAGGAGGTTTTGTAGAAGAAGGTGAATCATGCGAGCAGGCAGTTTTGAGAGAATTAAAGGAAGAAACGGGGTTGGAACATTCTAACCTATTTCAAATAGGGGCGTTTAGTGACCCCGAAAGAGATCCACGTGGCTGGATAGTAACCGTTGCTTTTGCTGCCTGGGTAAATATGAAAGAAACAAAGCCTATTGCAGGTGACGATGCTAAAAATGTAAAATGGTTTTCCCTTGATAAAATGCCTCCCCTGGCTTTCGACCATGCTATAATTTTAAACAAAGCCATTTCAGTTTTCGTTGATGCAAATACGAGATCTTAAAACCTGGCAGATTTTCGTTTATTTTGTATAAAGCAGCTTCACTTTTAAATATTAAATCTCATTACAAAAAAAGTAGCAATTTTCGGAGGATCCTTTAATCCTGTTCATAATGCACATGTCCATGTTGCGAAGTATGTGGCAGCAAATGAAAATGTGGATGAAGTTTGGGTGATGCTTTCACCGCAAAGCCCTTTCAAACAGGACAAAACCATGCTACCTGACGAAACCAGGCTTGAATTGCTTAATAAAAGCTTTGCCGGCATTAAAAATCTCAAGGTGAGCGACTTTGAGCTAAACCTTCCTACACCTTCCTATACTTTTAAAACACTTTCGAGTTTAAAAGAATCGTATCCTGCTTATACTTTTTCCTTAATTTTTGGAATAGATATTTTGGAACATTTTTTGAACTGGCAAAATGCAGTGCAAATTATCGAAAATCATAAATTATTTGCTTATCTGAGGCCAGGCTATGAAGATGACCTTGATTTGGTACTAAGCAAACTTGAAGCAGGTTATAATTCCATTAAAAAGAAAGCGGCACCTGATCTTTTTGACCAGCTTAAAATCATCAATGGGCCTCTTGTGGACATATCTTCCACAGAAATCTGGGAAAAAGTAAGGAACAAAGAAGATTTTTCTGCTTTAGTTCCCAACCCTGTCTATGATTATTTAAATAAAATCACGATTTAGCAATCATTCTTTTAAAATTTCATTTTGAGCGATAATATACAAAACCCTCCATCCAGAATCCGAATGCCCATCTGGCTCTCGCTGACACTTGCCATTGGCATTTTTGTTGGGATTTACGTGGGCAAAAAAATGGGCAGTGCTGATAGGTTCAGCAAAAACAACCTGGTAGAAGAAGCACTCCAATATATTACCAACGATTATGTAGATACGGTAAACGTCGCCGATCTGCAACAGGAAGGAATTACCGCAATCCTTGAAAAACTCGATGCACATTCTTCCTACATCCCTCCTAAAGACCTGCAAGTAGCAAAAGCTTCCCTGGAAGCAGATTTTGAAGGGATCGGGATAGAATTTCAGATTTTCAGTGATACAGTAAATGTTATCACCCCAATAAGTGGCGGCCCTTCTGAAATGGTAGGCCTTCAATCAGGCGACAAAATAATCAATGTGGACAATAAGCCTTTTGCAGGGACCAAAATTACCATCAACGATGTATTTGAAAAATTAAGGGGCAAAAAGGGTACAAAAGTCAAACTTACTATCAAAAGAAAAGGGATCAAAAACCTCATGTCTTTCACTATAATCAGGGATAAAATCCCTACTTATTCTGTTGATGCTGCCTTTATTTATGCCCCAGCTACAGGCTACATAAAGCTTAATCGTTTCGGAGAAAATACCTTCACCGAATTCAAAAATGCTTTGATAAAATTAAAAGAACAAGGAATGGAAAGACTGGTTTTGGACCTGAGGGACAACCCAGGCGGCTACCTGGACCATGCCGCAAATATTGCAGATGAATTCTTAAGCGAAGATAAATTGATTGTATATACAAAAGGAAGGAAACCTCAATACAGCAATATATTGAAATCCGAGCATGAAGGAGTATTCGAACAAGGTCCCCTTATTGTTTTAGTAGATGAAGGAAGTGCTTCTGCATCCGAAATTGTTTCCGGAGCTCTTCAGGACCATGACCGGGCATTAATTGTAGGAAGAAGGACTTTTGGAAAAGGGTTGGTCCAGATGCCTATTTCACTTTCAGATGGCTCAGAACTAAGGCTCACTATCTCAAGATATTATACTCCAAGTGGCCGTTGCATCCAAAAACCATATCATGGCAAGGAAGATTATGAGATGGATTATGTCAGACGATTTAAAAACGGAGAAATGTACAGCAAAGACAGTATTCATTTTGCTGACTCTCTTAAATTTAAAACTGAAAAAGGCAGGACAGTTTATGCTGGAGGTGGAATAATGCCGGATGTATTTGTCCCCCAGGATACCACAGCTTTCAGCAGTTATTTATCACAATTATTAAACAAAGGTGTTTTACGTGAAACAGCATTCGAACTATATGAAGGAAATAAATCGGAGTTAAAAAAAATGACCATTGAGTCATTCAGTAAATCTTTTATCGTCTCAGATGGCGATTTGCAAAAAATGCTGGATAAGGCCAATTTGTCAGGGGTAAAATTCAACCAAAAAGGTTTTGCAAGGTCCAAAGAGTATATTAGAAATTACATGAAAGCCCTTGTAGCCAAATCTGTCTGGAGAATGGATGGCTTCTTTTATATTTTTAACCAGAAGGACAATGTGTTTCTGGAAGCACAAAAACATTGGCCGGAAGCTGCCAACATTAGTAAATAGAAAAAGAAAAGGTCTCATCAAATATGATGAGACCTCCGTATTATTTATAAACGAATTAATCTTAATCTTCGAAATCATTAGGATTTGTACTGATTGATTTATTTGGAATGATAAAAGGACATATCATAGATAAAACAAAAAGAACAAGTATTATGATGAGCATTGGCATAGCAAACGGATTTTTGACAAAATTATAGCTATTTACCAAACTAAAAAACATTGAAGGGTTTATTTCCAAAATGGAATAGTAAAAGATAGTTTAATTAGATCATTCAAGAACTTTATACCTGGAATTATTGTCTAAAAACAAACTAAGAATATGTTTATTCCCTTTAATGAAATTTCAGATAATGCCCGAACCTGGGTATTTGCCTCAGATAAAGAATTAAATGTCAGCCAGGTACAAGAAATCAATGCAACATTAAAAGCATTTACCGACAATTGGCAAAGTCACAACCAAAATGTTCACTCTTCTTTTCAAATTATAGACCAGCGCTTTATAATCATAGCCGCAGATGGCGACAAAAGTGAGATAAGTGGCTGTGGCATAGATAAATCTATACATGTCATACTGGAACTGGAACAAAAACTTCAAATCTCATTAACTA
>JANYCH010000116.1 GCA_025360395.1 Cytophagales bacterium
TGGGCTTTAAATAAATGAAACTGGGAACCAAGAATTCCTCCATCCTTATTGCTGTCACTATAACCAACCATTACTTGCTGTACAGGTATTTTAGCACCTGATTGGGTCGTCTGATATTGCAGGGATCTTTTGGTAAAAGGATGTTCAACAAATCCTTCAAGGATTTTTGGGCTTGCAAGAAGATCATCAATTGTTTCAAAAAGCGGAACTACTTTAATTTTGCTTACGAGGCCTAAGTCTGTCTTATCTACAAAAC
Organism: Cytophagales bacterium; assembly: GCA_025360395.1. Classification (GTDB taxonomy): domain Bacteria; phylum Bacteroidota; class Bacteroidia; order Cytophagales; family UBA9547; genus UBA9547. Next base: position 257 of record JANYCH010000116.1, read on the forward strand.
CTACTTCTCTGGCAAGAAGATAAACGACTAATAAATCAGAAACTGAACGGGTCATACTTACAATAAATGAACCAATGCCATCATTGCCGTATTTAAGCATGTAATCTGCTACCACTTTATAGCAACTTATTACAGCCTCTGCTTCAGGACCTAATTTCATACCCGGTAGGGTAAATGGCCTTGGCGAATGTAATTCTTCTGTTAAAAATTCTATTCTTTCTTTTTCAGAAAGAGAAGCGAAATCAATCTCCTTTTCAAGCCCGATATTTAAAAGCTGGCTCACTGCCTGGTCGTGAAATTTGCTGTTCTGACGAATGTCCAGTTTGGCACCATGAAATCCAAAGGTCTGTACAATACGCAAAACATTTTTTACATCGTTATTGGCAATAATCGGAGCTCCGAAAGTAAATAAGGCTTCATAGAGTATTTCCAGGTCTGCTGTTAATTCTGATGGCCTGATATAACTGTAGGGTTTTTCTGATAATCTAACTGGTGTATCTCCTTCAATGTCTACCGGAAGTTTGATCATTAAAAGGTTTACAAACAGAGAAAATGCCTCCATTTGTTCAGATTCTGACAAATTATCTTCTTTAAAATCAAAATCTATTAATATACTTAAAATCCTTTTTTGAAGGTTTTTAGGACATTTTTTCAAATGACAGTTAAAAGAAAGGTTTTTAGCCAGTTCTGCCAGATATCTTCTTATGACTGTAATTGCATTTAATCTTAAGGATTCCAATGTTTCTCGTGTAACATCTGCTGTCACAAAAGGATGGCCATCACGGTCTCCACCAACCCAGTCACCGAAAGATATGCAAGGCAAACTATTATAATCACGAAGCAATGCAGGATTAAATCCTGTATGCGCCCAAGCTTGTTCCAGTCTTCTGTCCAGCTTTAAAATTGCATCAGGGAATACATTAGTAAGATAATGTAAAACATTTTTAAGTTCTGTGGCCACATTTGGCTTTTCAACAAAGATCTCACCTGTTCTCCATAACCTGTCAAGTTCAAGCTTGATCCTTCTTTTTATATCTGTTTTTTCAAGTTCGGTAAACATTGTATTTTCCCTCTCTAAAAGGAGTAAATACAATTGTCTATGGTGGTCAAGAACTATAGGCCGCTTGGCTTCTGTTGGGTGAGCGGTTAAAACTGGCTCTACACAAATATCACTTAAGCTTTTGGCTATTTCTTGTTCGGAAATACCTGCTTTTTTTAAAGACAAAAGATTGTTAGCCCAAAGTCCGCTTATTGTTTCTAAGCCGTTGTCATTCTCTTTTTTTCGTCTTGATTGAGCGATATTGTTTTCCTCTACCATATTAAGCAGGTGAAAAGCAATAGAATATAACTGAAGGTGATCTTCCTTAAATTTCTCTGGGTTTAAGCTTTCTTCATTATTAATCCAAGGTATGAACTGGATAAGCTTCTCCTGTTTGTTTTCCTGTAAAACTTCTTTCAGGCAATTAAGCAGAAATTCTAAATCGTTGTAAGGTTTACCCAGTTTTTCCTGAAGTTCTTGGAGTAAGGTCATAAAAGGAATTTATGAAAGCGAGTACTTAAAGATTAATTCAAGCAATATAACAATAAAATGCAAAAAATAGCTTAGCCTAAGATTAAAATTAGGTTTAAAGGTTAGATTAATGCAATTGCATCTATTCAATAACTTCAATTAAAAAATTATGGTTGGTGTAGATGCATATATCTGCCGCTATTGATAAACTTTCTCTTACCATTTCCTCTGCAGAGAGGTGAGGGGCAAATTTTTTAAGTGCAAGTGCAGCGCTTTGTGCATACATACTACCTGAACCAATAGATGCAACCTGTAAATCAGGTTCTAAAACATCCCCTGTTCCTGAAATAATTAATATCTCAGTATTATTGCCTGTAATGATCATAGCTTCCAGTTTTCTTAAATATCTGTCTGTCCGCCAATCTTTGGCTAGTTCAATAGCTGCGCGCTTCATGTTATTTCCGTAAGCAGCAAGCTTTTCTTCAAATCTTTCAATCAAGGTAAAAGCGTCTGCAGTGGATCCCGCAAACCCGGCTATTATTTTGCCCTCGGCAAGTCTTCTTACTTTTTTAACATTTGTTTTTGCAATTGTATTACCAATAGTGGCCTGACCATCAGCTCCTAATGCAAGTTTGCCGTTATGTATTATTCCTAAAACTGTAGTTGCCTTAATCTTTTCCATTTTATCTGATAAACATCTTATTTATAAATAACCTAATCGGGAGATATAAAATCCAAAGTATGAGTAGTATAGTTACGGCCTGGAATACCCAAAAATATTGAACAATATTTGACTGGAAATTTGAGTTTACTTTTGCAAAACAATAGAAAACCAATAGCAGACAAGTATTAAGAACTGCTAGAAAACTATAAAACCAGTTTGAGAGCACAAAATTCAAACCATTCTCGGTCTCTTGATCCTGAAGCCAGTAAATTTTATTAGGAACAGGTTTTAATCTGTTAGGAACCATTAGAACCAATCTTTCTATTAGCAATATCAGAAAATTAAAAATGCCGCAGATTCCGGAAAATATATAGAAGGCATTTTTTCTTGGCATATAATCTAAAGGGTAACCATTGTGATCGAACTTGAAACAGATGGCATCTGGAAGTATATAATATCCATATAAAAGTCCTGCTAAAAACAATATCAATGAAATGATCCAAAGAAACTTAACAACTCGGTTAACGGATAACATTTTTACAGATTGGATTTAATGGTTGAGGTTTTTTAAATAAACAATTGTCAAAGAAATATCAGGAACTGCAAATTTGCTCACAATTGACGTATTTGCAACTTAAATCTGATAACTATTGCGGATCGCCATTGTTATAAATACTTCCTGGAACATTTTTAATTATAGAAAAGGTTTAATTCATGCACTTTTAAAAGAAGGTCATGAAGTTATTGCCATTGCGCCAGAAGATGAATTCTCTTCGAAACTAGAAGCCCTTGGTTGCCGTGCTATTAACTTACCAATGGATAATAAAGGCGTCAATCCTTTAAAAGATATAATTTTACTTTTCAGGCTTATTCAAATTTACAGAAAACTACAGCTTGATTTTGTTTTTCATTATACAATAAAACCTAATATTTATGGAAGCCTTGCTTGCGGTTTCTTAGGGATAAAATGTATATCTAATGTTTCAGGTTTAGGAACAGTATTTATCAGAAGGGACTGGATATTTAATATTGTGAAATATCTATACAAAACTGCCTTTACCATTCCACAAAGAGTGTTCTTCCAGAATATTGATGACAAGAATTTATTCGTTGATCTTAATATTTTAAAAAACTTTAAAACAGGACTACTGCCTGGATCAGGAATTAACACAGCCGAGTATATTCCTGAAATGTACATTAAACATACTCCTTTCCGATTTTTGTTAATAGGGCGTTTACTAAAGGATAAAGGAATTTACGAGTATGCAAGGGCATCTCAAATCTTAAAAAAGAAAGGTTTTGATTTTGAGTGCTTTTTAGTAGGTTTTTTTGATCGAGAAAGCGAGTATAATATAGCGAAAGAAGACTTAACTTATTGGACTCAAAAAGGTTATATTGATTTTATTGGTGAAAGTAAAAATATAACAACTAATATTAGCCAAATAGATTGTGTAGTTTTACCATCTTACCGCGAGGGGACTCCACGTAGTTTGCTTGAAGCAATGGCATTAGGCAAACCTATTATTGCAACAAATGTGCCTGGTTGCAGGGAAGTATTGATAAACGGGGAAAATGGTTTTTTTTGTGAACCAAAGTCTGCCGAAAGCCTCGCAGATGCAATGATTAAAACGATTGGTTTGCCAGAAGAAGAATTAAATAAAATGGGCCTGAAAGGAAGAAAAATTGCTGAAATAAAATTTGATGAAAGAATAGTGGTCAAAAGTTATTTGAAGGAAATAGCAGGTAATAATGTGCGAGACTAAAGTAAAAGTATAATTTCGTGAGATTTTAATAATAAAATGGAGATCAGGAATACAAGTATCAATGGATTGATTGAAATATTTCCGGATATTTTCAAAGATGACAGGGGCTTTTTTTTAGAAACGCATAGCATAAAAGCTTTCCAAAAAGCTGGTTTAAACTTAAATTTTGTTCAGGATAATCAATCATTTTCAAAAAAAGGAGTTGTAAGGGGCCTACATTTTCAAAATAAACCTTTTGAACAGGGTAAACTGGTAAGGGTTATTATTGGAAAAGCGCAGGATGTTGCAGTTGATATACGTCCAGGATCACCAACATTCGGAAAATGGGAATCTTTTATCCTTGATTCTGAGAAGAATAACATGGTTTATATTCCAGAAGGATTTGCACATGGGTTTACGGCTTTGGAAGACTGCATTTTTTCATATAAATGCACAAATGTGTATGATAAAGCTTCAGAATCCGGATTATTATGGAATGACCCAGATTTAAAAATTGAATGGATGGTAAAAAATCCAATCGTATCTGATAAAGATAAAGAGTTGAAAAGTATGAAAATGTTGTTTGGAAAATATTAATATGTCTGTAAAGAATTTTTATTTCTTATTTATTTTTTTTGCTCTTCTAAACCTGCTTTC
>JANYCH010000329.1 GCA_025360395.1 Cytophagales bacterium
CTTAGAGAATATCAAGAAAATTTTATTGAGTTTTTAAGGAAAAAGAATTTTTATACAGATGATAATACTACAAAACAACATTTGTTCGGTTTTGCAACCAATGTTATAAGAATGTTACTAAAGGAAGTTATTGATGTAAACTCAGACCTTATTTCAACCCCTACGGAAGATAATAAGATTAAAATTTTAGAGCTTATATTTCTTCACACTGAAAATAGTATTAATGATTTAAAAAACAACCTATCTCTATGTGTTGAACTATTAGATTATGAATTATCCGACTTTCTTAGATATAGTGATGTTCTATTCAATAAATTATTAGAAGATGAGTTTATTAATAATGGCTATACAGTTTCAAAAATATTGAAAGAAAAATTACAAGAATTTATTTTTAATTTTCTTAAAATAAATGAAAGCATTACTAATTATACCGGATTGATTTTTATCGGGTTCGGAGAAGAAGAGATATATCCTTCATTAATCCCTTTAAATGTTTCCTTAGTTATTGATAACAAATTGAGATATTATGTAGATATAAATCGCATTGCCAAAATTGCAAATGATAATAATGGCGCTATTTGTCCGTTTGCACAAACCGATGTAATTGATACAATTCTAACTGGTATAGATCCAACATTAGATAATACTTATCAGGAGAATTTTGAATCTATATTTTCCAAATACAACAATATTATTCTTGATATGATTGGTAATAGCAACCCTGAACTAACATCTGTAATTTCAGGTTTAGATTTAGAACAACTTGCAATTGAATATAAAAAGAAAAATGATGAGACTAAAAGAGTAAAGTATATAAGTCCCTTAATGAATGCTGTAAGTACTTTATCAAAAGAAGATCTAGCAGAAATGGCCGAGAGTTTAATATATTTGACTTATCTTAAAAGAAGAATTACTTTTGCAGAAGAAAGTGTAGGTGGTCCTGTTGATGTTGCTATAATTTCTAAAGGTGATGGATTTGTCTGGATTAAACGAAAACACTATTTTAAGCCAGACTTAAATCAAAATTTCTTCGATAAATATTTAAATTAAGTAATATGACATCTTTAAATCCAGAAGCAATTAAAAATTTTAAGGATGAAAGGAATGTTTTGTCTATTTCTGGCCCAACCTATAAAAAGGAGATTCAACAAGGCATGTCTCCAAAGGAAATAGCTGAAATTGTATCAGATCATTTGATAGAAATTGTGAAAAAGCAATTTGAAATTGCTAAAAATGCTTATCATCCAAAGTATTAATTTTTAAAAAATTATTTTTGCTCCCGTCTCATGCCTTCAGTTAAATTAACAGTAAACAACAACGGTTCTCTTCGTGTAGAAGGAGATTTTGAAATAGTGGATGCAAATGGCAATCCTTATGGCTTAGGAGGCCGTGAACTGGTTTCACTTTGCAGATGTGGCTTGTTTCAAAACAAATCGTTTTGCGATGGTGCCCATAAAGGCCATTTGGAACACAATGCGTTAGCTTTCGACCTGCCTCCAAAAAAAGTATAGTCGAAACGAACAAAATTTTCGGCAAACCTCTTTGTATATTTGAATATGAAGAATTCCTTCCTTGCTTTTCTTTTTACTATTAGCTCTTTAAGATCATTTGCTTCTTTTTTGCTCGTCCCAATGGACGATCAGCAGCAAAATCATTTGAAAGCCTATGGTGTTGCCTATTGGGTTTTACAAAAGGATATTGAATTAGAGTGGTTGTTAAACTATCGTGGCGGAAGTTTCATGAGCCAGCATTCTGCCAAATTAGAAAATGAGTTGCAAATACGTGGGGTTAGCTTCGAGCTTATCCCTGATTCTAAAGCCGCACAAATCAGGGAAGAAATTTCCGGTCTTGATGTGAATATGGATATAATGAAATTGGAGAAACCGCCGAAAATCGCGGTCTATTCACCTAAAACCAAACTACCATGGGACGATGCAGTGACCCTAGTTCTAACCTATGCAGAGATTCCATATACTATCATTTTTGACGATGAGATACTTACTGGAGAGTTGCCAAAATATGACTGGTTACACCTTCATCATGAAGACTTTACCGGACAATATGGAAAGTTTTATGCTATGTATAAGGATCACGCCTGGTATAGACAACAACAAATGGATTATGAAGCATCGGCTAAAAAACATGGTTTTAATAAGGTTTCAAAACTGAAGCTCGCGACAGTTAATAAGATCAAAGAATTTGTTGCCGGAGGTGGATTTCTCTTTGCTATGTGCTCAGCAACAGAAACATTTGATATTGCCTTGTCTGCAGCCAACACCGATATCTGTGAAAGTATGTTCGATGGTGATCCAGCAGATCCGTTAGCACAAGGCAAATTGGAATTTAATCAAACATTTGCTTTTAAAAACTTTAAATTAATTACCAATCCATTTGAATATGAATATGCAAGTATCGACAGCAGACCAAATAACCAGCCCAAAAGGGTAGAAGAAAAAAATGATTACTTTTCCCTTTTTACCTTTTCTGCAAAGTGGGACCCTATTCCTTGTATGCTTTCACAATGTCATTCTTCTACTATAAAAGGATTTATGGGCCAAACTACTGCCTTTAGAAAGGATCTTATTAAGAATGAAGTCATAGTAATGGGAGAGAATAAGGCCCAAAGCGAAGCAAGATACGTTCATGGAACCTTTGGTAAAGGGACCTGGACTTTTTACGGTGGCCATGATCCGGAAGATTATGAACACTTTGTTACTGAAGACCCAACTGATTTAAACCTTCATCCTAATTCTGCCGGATACCGTTTGATTTTGAATAATATTTTGTTTCCTGCGGCGAAAAAGAAAAAACAGAAAACGTAAGATTTATAGCTTTTGAGTCGCAACCTTGACTAAGTGCCCCCGTATAGATTAATACAATTTAACAGAAGGGTATTTAACGAAGTTATAGATTGTAGAAATTCAACTAATGGTGCTTAATTTCATGGATATCCACAAAAGGATGCAGCACAACAGCATCTCATTAACTTTTAAGGGAACAGTCACATTCGAATTAATAGATTCGATCATTGCCATAATATCTAACCGGCTTGATCAGATAGAATCAAATGTAGTTACGAAGAAAAAAGTATATGGCGTAATGCTTGAATGCCTGCAAAACCTTTGTTTCCATGTAGAGAAAAATAATGACCTGGAATACAACCCTATGTACGACCAGCAATCTGCCCTGTTTATGTTAGATTCTGACGAAAACGGCTACCAGATCACTACAGGGAACTTTATAGTAAAAGATAAAACAGATTCTTTGAAAACTTGGCTGGATGAGATAAATTCGCTTTCAGAACAGGAAGTAAAAGAGCTATATAACAAAATTTTACGTAATAAAACTTTTTCAGATAAAGGAACAGCAGGACTTGGTTTTGTTGATATTGCCAGAAAAGTGGGTAAATTAAATTACAACTTTAACAATGTAGACGATAAGTATGCATTCTTCGCTTTTAATTTAAACATTAAAAAAGTACTTGCTTAACAGTTAAGAAAATGGATCAGTTAGTATTAGAGCCAAAGGCAAAAACACCTTTGATAAACTTTGACGGGAAATCAGGATTAATGGAATTAAAGGGCATGTCTTGTTCTGAAAATTCATTGGAATTTTATAGGCCTGTATTGGATTGGGTTGAGAAATACGGGAAAAGCCCGCATGGATCTACAGTCGTTAATATTGAATTCAAATATTTCAATACGAGTTCAGCGAAGTGTATTCTAGACGTACTTGAAAAATTTGCCAATATTTACAATATGGGTAATAATGTTGTATTTAACTGGAACTACGAAAACAACGATGAGGAAATGTTGGAAGCCGGAGAAAATTTCAGTGAAATATTGGGGATACCTTTCAATATAAAGGAATTATAATTCCTTAGATATAAAAAAAGATTTTTATGGAGGGCAAATGTCCTCTTTTTTATTTTGTAGAATATTCTACTTTTGCTGCTAAACAAATTCCACCCAATGGCGGGGAAAGCTTTGAAATCGCAATATTTACTGCGTTGGCATTTGGAAAAGCATTTTTTAATTTATTGGAAATAGTCTTGCACAAGTTTTCCAATAATTGAGTAGGCTCATGAAATGCTTGAGTAATAATATCATAAGCTTTTTTATAGTCAACCAGGTCTTCTAATTGATAATGTTCTTTTTCAGATAATTCTACATCAAAAGATACTTCAATCCTGTAACGTGCTCCTAATTCCTTTTCTCCTGGATATAGACCATGGCGACCATAGAGTTCGATTCCTTCCAGTGATATTTTGAATTTCTCCATTAGTTAAATCTGATCGAAAAAAGATGTAACCTGTTTAGATTCCGTGATCTTATTGGGTCCTAAAACAATAATTTCTTCCAGCTCATCTTCTTCATCAACTTCTTCCACTTCTATAACTGTTTCTTCTTTAATTTCAGTTTTTGAAACTATTATTTCCTTTATAACTTCATCTTTTTTTATAGAATCTGGCTTTGGAACGGAATGTTGAAATTCTTCTTTAAAAAGCATTTTATTGAAATCAGGTACATGAGAGTTTGCCGCAGCAATATTTGCCTTATCCAGCAATGAATTGGCCATTTGCTTCATCTCGTGAACGAGGTTTTGTTTTTGGCTTTCCAGTGATTTAATCTCAATAACTATTTCATTTACTTTGTTTAAGGCCTGGTAATGAATATTTCTTACTTTCTCTTCAGCGTCCTCAAACAAATATCTTGCTTTAGTCCTTGCTTCACTTAAAATAGCCTCAGCGTTCATTTGAGATTCTTTTGTTAAAAGCTCAGCAGTTTTGTGTGCCTGCCCTACAATATTGACACCTGTATCTTCTGCAGTCTTTAAACTCTTATAAAGAGTGGTCTCAACGTCTCTTAATTTCTGGACTTCTTTTTCAGCATTAACTACTTTTAATTTTAGATCCTTGCTTTCTTCCATTACCCGTTCCCATTCTTGCGAAAGAGCAAGAAGATAAGCATCCACTTCTTCTTTATCATATCCCCTGAAATTCTTTTCAAAGGTTTTTTGTCTGATCTCTAAAGGACTGATTTTCATCTTCTGTATTTTATGCAATTTAACAAAAAACAAGTGCCTTAAGTTGAAGCATGGCTAAAATGCCTGTATTTAAACATTTTAATTAGCTTCGGTTGGATTTATCATTCACTCCAACTCTCAGTAACATATAAAAAAAAATTATTTGGTGGCATATAATTTTAGGGATAACATTAACTAAAATTAATTTATAATGAACGTAATAAACACAAAAGTCCACGGGGTAATGGATTACCTAATGGGTGTAATGCTACTGGCTTCGCCATGGTTGTTTGGTTTTTACAGAGGGGGAATTGAATCTTCTGTGCCTATGTTGTTAGGTGTGGGGACCCTGCTTTACAGCCTTTTAACCAATTATGAATTGGGAGTTGCTGATGCGATTCCAATGAAGGCCCATTTAATAATTGATGTGGTTTCGGGTCTTTTCCTTATGGCTTCACCATGGTTATTAGGATTTAGCAACATAGTTTATTTGCCGCATGTGGTATTTGGGGCTATAGAAATTGTAGTTGTAGTTTTAAGTTCCAGTGTTGCGTATCAACAACATAACCGCCGTCAGTTGGGATTATAAAATTCTTAAACAGAAGAATTATATTAAAAGGCTATCGGGAGATGGCCTTTTTTTGTTACCATAATTACCCAAATAAACCTGTTTCTCCTGGATAAACCAGATCTCCTTGCACTATTCTTGCCGGACTTGTGTAAGGATGTTCAATAATTTTTCCCGTGGCCATAATGTGTCTCACTAACCAGCCTTTGTGCTTCAGATAATCCGCAATTAGTGATCGATGACAACTCCACCAAACCGCTTCTGCACACATAAATGCGACTCGGGTGCATTTGGCCAAGGCTTCGAGTTCTATAACAGCTTTTTGAAAGGTTTCAGTTTGCATATAATCGGCATAGCCACGAAAGGATAGGTTATTCCATCCTGTATTAAACGAACCGGATTTTGGTTTGCGTCTACCTCCCAGATCCCTAAAGTGGGTATAGATAATATTATATTCTGCTAAGGAAGTTTGAAGCTCCACCTGGTTGAACTGCGGAAACTTTCTGGAACCTGGCAACAAGCGAACATCTACCAAATGCTGGATATCAAACTCTTTCAGCATATTAAGAAATACTCCAATTGGTTGATTTGAATGGCCAATAGTATAGATTACATTATCCAAGATTTTCCTATTTTGCGTAGGTATCTGCTTCCCAGTCAGTCAAGCTTACATTTGCAATTGCAAGTGTAAGTACGAGTGAATGAAAAGAAATTGCCATTTTATTTTTTCGAATGGGTTTATACAAGGCTGAAAGGGCAATTGTAGCAAGATTCAAAGAATCCAAGATATGATGCCCTTCATGTGAAATCAACCTTTTATGGATACAGGATGATCGGTTAATGCGTTATAAGCCAGAAGGCTTACTCCAAGACCTTTGTAGAAAGTTTTAGCTTTTTTATTAAAGCCTAACAAATCGGGACCGAAGAGTAACATGGTGGCAAATGCATAATCGATGAGGCCATGTTTTGTAGGAGAGATGGGTTTTGGGTTCATAGATCAAGTTTTTCACTCATGTCACAAAAACCATTCCCTGAATACTTTTAAAAAAGTTGCTTCTTAAACTTATTATCCGTTGGCATCAATATACTTCTCCCATTTATCAATCAGGAGATCAAATTCTGCTGGAAGGGGAATATCGAACTGCATAAATTCTTTAGTAGAAGGATGAATAAAGCCTAAAGATTTGGCATGAAGAGCTTGTCTTGGAAGTAGTTTAAAGCAGTTTTCAACAAACTGTGCATATCTGGCAAAAGTTGTCCCCTTTACAATTCGGCTGCCTCCATAGGTTGCATCATTAAAAAGCGGATGGCCAAGATATTTCATGTGGGCACGGATTTGGTGTGTGCGGCCAGTTTCCAGGTTGCATTGAACTTTGGAAACGTAATACATTGGTTTAAGTGTTTTATAATGGGTAATAGCTACTTTGCCAATATCGCCATCGGGGAAACATTCGGTAACACGCCTATCCCTGGGGCTCCTGTCAAGGTTTACATTTATAGTTCCATTTAAGGGGTCAGGTTGCCCCCAAACAAGTGCAATATAGGTCCGCTCAATGCTGTGGTCGAAAAATTGTTTGGCAAGAAATGCCATTGCATATTCAGTTTTGGCAATAACCAGCAAACCGGAAGTGTCCTTGTCAATTCTATGTACCAATCCGGGCCTTCCAGTTCCATTCCGGCCAGTAGGCAAATTTTGAAAATGGTAAGCCAATGCATTTACAAGAGTCCCTGTGTAGTTTCCATAGGCTGGGTGGACGACCATACCAGCTGGTTTATTTACTACGAGCAGTTCATCATCTTCATAAATAATATCCAAAGGAATATTTTCCGGGGTCACAACATCTTCCCGAGGTGGCTGGCTTAATAATACCTTGATTACATCGCCAGGTTTTATTTTGTAGCTGTTTTTGGTATTTGCATCATTCAGCTGAACGGATCCTGTTTCTATTGCTGCCTGGATTCTGGACCTGGTTGAGTTTTGAATTCGGTCCATCAAAAATTTATCCAGGCGGATAGCACTTTGCCCTTTATCGGCAACAAAGCGGTAATGTTCAAAAAGTTCGTCGCCCTTTTCTTCCTGATCGTCACTGATCAGCTCTGTATTTTCTGTACTCATGGGAATGGGC
>JANYCH010000364.1 GCA_025360395.1 Cytophagales bacterium
TTTGTTTTGCAGAAGGTGATGATGGGTTTGGAAGCATCGGTTTATTTTGGGGTTCCAAACTTTTTTTCTGACAGCTTGCAGAAAAGAACAATAAAAATAAAGGTATAATCAGGCAGTTCTTCATGAGAATTTAGTTCTGCCATAAATACGAAGTTTATTTAAATGGTGGATTTATTTTAGCTGGCGGCAGTGTTTGTTTTTCTTCGCTCTAACCTTCTTTTTTCTTATTTGATGATACATTTTATTATCCTCTTTTAATTTTTCTTTCACAATAAGAAATATTAATGCTAAAACGATGGTAATCAATAATATGAATATAAGAAACTTTGAGATACTAATGCAAACCAGTACAATAACAATCCCTATCCAAATACATGAAAGCCAGAATATCAAATACTTGTTACGCGTAGTAAATGGCATATTGTCAGATTGTTAATACAATATTATGGAATTGTTAAAGTATATCAAGCTATAAACTAAGTTACGTTGTTTTACAGTTTCAATAATACTGGATTATTTGAATGAATGTAAAAATTCAGCTATTAAATAAAAAACTTCTTTGAACTTGCTAAATGTCACCACATCTGATTTATCATCAATGTCATGGTAGGCGGTAATTTCACCTAAAGTATAGATAAAAAATGAAGGTACTCCTTTTTCCGAAAAAGGATAATGGTCAGAATTTGCAGATTTTCCCCTGGCAACAATTTTGCTTAATCCTCGTGTTTGTTTGTTAATACTATCTAATAAAGAAAACTGTTTTGGTAAAACTGCTCCATTTACAACTGTAATTCCTTCTTTACCAGAACCTAAAAGATCCAGGTTGACAAGAAATTTAATTTTTCCTAATGGAAAAAAAGGATGATTGACATAATATTGACTCCCTAATAACCCTGCTTCTTCACCTGCAAAACCAATAAACATCATAGAATATGAAAGTTTGTGAGAACTGTCAGCATAGTATTTCGCAAGTTCCAGCATCATGGCAGTTCCACTCGCATTATCATTTGCGCCAGGAAAATAAGTGCGGTATCCTAATTGTCCCAAATGATCATAATGGGCTGTTATAACCAAAAAACTATCTTTTTTTTCCTTTCCTTCCAGAAATCCAATCACATTACTGGCATTGTGATTTTTGATTAATGTGTTTTTAATGTTTAACCTAATTGTTTTAGATTTTGAAGGCAGACTATTTGAAAGTACCTGAACTATACATTGGTTGCCTTCTTCACCTGAAACAGAAAACGTAAGTTTCTTCGGAACAACTTCGACTATAACTGAGAATTGCAATATTAAATCACGTACTGAAGGTTCAAGTTTTTTAAGCTGTTTTTTGTATCCAATATTATAAATCAAAGCATTTTTTTTGCCATTTTTTAAATGTTTCTTCTGATCAAAACCTGGTTTGAAAAACAGACTGTCAATCCAGACTATTTTAAATTTACTTTTAATACCCTTGCTTTCAGGATCTAAAATATAATCCTTGCCAGGTACAAGTTTTTTATTGCCAACATGGAATTCCATGTGTCCTGGGAAAGTATTAACTGGAAAACTAAAAGGCTGAAAGTAGGAATTTTGAAATGCCTTGAGCTTTGCTTCCTTAAATTCCCTGGCAACAAACTCCGCTGCCAGACTATCACCTCCATTTACATAACCACGTCCATGAAAGTTAGGTGAAGATAAGGTTTTGACAATTTCCCGAGCTCTTTCAATACTCTGTCCTAAACCAGCATTGAGTAATGAGTATTGCGTAAAGAGATAAAATCCTATTAGTAATCTAAAATTTAGCATAATAATTTCGGATCATTTTCATTCGATAAATTCAACTAAACTCATAACTCAACTAAAAACTCACAACTATTTCCGATAAGTAATCCATAAAACACCACCCAAAACAAAGCATGTTCCTATTAACTCCCAAAAAGTAAAAGGCTCGTTTAAAAACCAGTATCCTAAGGCAATGGTAATAACAGGTCCAACACTAGCTACTATAGATGCTTTGCCTGCGCCGATTAAATTTATGCCTTCAGCGATAAGGAAAGTTGGGACGACAGTTGAAATAATAGCAATAGCAAAACCAAAACAATAGAATTGAAAGGGTAAATCTAACAGGTTAGTTGGCTGCACAATAACAAAATGAATAATTACCACAATACAAGAAACAATCATTGAGTAAGCATTAAATTGGACAGAGCCCAATTTTGGTATTAAACTTCCACTACCAACCAAGTAAGCTGCATAGGTAAAGGCGCTTACAAAAATGAAAGCTGCACCTAAAATCATGTTTTTCTGGGAGTGAAGGTTAGTGTCAGAAAATATGATAAAAACACCGAAATAGGTCAAGAGCAAGGCAAATATGATATTCTTGGTTATAGGCTTTTTCAGAAAAGCCGCCGATAGTAAAACCACAATAGTCGGATAAACAAAAAGGATAAGCCTTTCTAGTCCGGCAGTGATATACTGCAATCCCCAGAAATCAAAAATACTGGCCACATAATAGCCCAATATTCCAAGTAGGATAATTTTAATCCAGTCCTTTTTGCCGACCTTCTGCTCATTGTGTTTCCTTTTGTAAATAAATGGAACTGCTAAAAAGAATGGAAGAGAAAAACCCATTCTAAGCGTAAGAAGAGTGACTGGGTCAATAGCAATTCCATATGCAAGTTTAATTATGATTGCTTTTATAGAAAAGCATACCGCACCAAGTAATACAAGAATAATACCTTTTAAATCCTTCAAAATTAAATCAAAACCAAATAAAGCATATTAGCCTAAACAAAAAAAGCAAAGAATAATCTTTGCTTTCCTGAATCTGTAACATTCTAAGTACCAAGTACTAAGTACAAAGTACTATTTCGCCTTCCTTAAATCCAAGGTATAAACGTGTTCTTTGTCTATCAATGGTTTAATCACATCATATTGAGTTGGAGTTTCATTTGGAGCAATGTATCGGGCTACACCTGTATACTCGGGAGTTGGAATTAATGCATCCTGTGTATGGCCATTATCCCAGAACCTGTTAATTCTTCTGCCTTCCGCTTCATAGGAATTTACCGGGTAGGTTTCATAAGACCTTCCTCCCGGATGGGCTACAAAATAGGTGCATCCTGCAATAGATCTGCTATTCCAGGTGTCTACAATATCAAATACCAGAGGCACATCAACCCCGACGGTTGAATGCAATGCTGAAGACGGTGCCCAGGCCTTGTATTTAACTCCTGCAACATATTCACCTTTAGTACCTGTGTTCCGCAAAGGAATCCGAACCCCATTGCACATAATTGCATATCGTTCTTCAGTAAAACCATGCACTTTAACCTGTATTTTTTCAACAGATGAATCTACAAACCTTGCAGTCCCGTTATTACTCATTTCTTCTCCCAAAACATTCCATGGCTCAATTCCCATACTAAGTTCCATTCTTATAGAACCGACATCAATTTTCCCATAAAAAGGAAAACGGAATTCAAAGAAGGGTTCTAACCAACTCATTTTAAATGGATAGCCAGAATTATTCAGGTCATCAACCACTTGTTGCATGTCTTCACGTACATAGTGTTCCAAAAGGAATTTATCATGAAGTTCTGTTCCCCAGCGTACAAGTTTGTGTTTATAAGGTTCTTTCCAAAATTTGGCTATCAAAGTCCTGATAAGCAATAATTGGATCAGGCACATATGTTTATGTGGCGGCATGTCAAACCCTCTGAATTCCAAAATGCCTAATCTTCCGCTTGAAGAATCAGGTGAGTATAATTTATCAATGCAGAATTCCGCCCGATGGGTATTTCCAGTAATATCAGTTAGTAAATTTCTGAATATTCTGTCCACCATCCAGAATGGCACTTCCTCGTTTTCTGGTATTTGATCAAAGGCAATTTCAAGCTCATAAAGAATTTCCTGACGTCCTTCATCCACCCTTGGTGCCTGGCTGGTAGGGCCTATGAATGAAGTAGAAAATAAATAGGATAGGCTTGGGTGATGCTGCCAATAGGTTATCAAACTTCTGAGTAAATCCGGCCTGCGTAAAACCGGACTATCAGCAGGGGTTTTTCCTCCAATAGTAATGTGATTTCCTCCACCAGTCCCCGTATGTCTTCCATCAAGCATAAACTTCTCACTACCCAGTCTCGAAAGTCGTGCCTGT
>JANYCH010000095.1 GCA_025360395.1 Cytophagales bacterium
GCAGGTTTTCAAAAGGCACTAGAAACCCTTGATGATCTGAGCCGATCCGCGGAAAATCAATTATATAAGGTAGCTGCAATTAATCTTCGTAACTATTTCTAAACTTGGTTCCCCTTGCATATTTATGAACCCAATACAAACCATCAATCCCGCATCCGAGGTAAAGAAACAAAATACAGATCATTACCTGAAAATGCGGGGCTTCTTTGGTTTCAGGAATGTAATATTTGAAAATATAATAGAAGGCTATAGAAACTGCGAACAACGATAAAAAAGCAATATGCGGATTTTTTTTTGCAACCATTAAAGCTACAAAAACCAAACCAGCCCATAAAAACATTCCTAAAGCCGCCTGATATCCTTGCATATAGAAATATGCTCCATAACCAATTAAAACCAATCCTGAGCAAAAAACGATAAACCTGTTATACTTTAAAAACCCCATACTAAAATCCAAATTTTTTACCTACGTCCTTTAACTTATCTTCTGCGTCTTTTTTTACTTTATCCTCATTTTCTTTTCTGATCCTTTCAGCTTCCTGTCTTGCCCTTTCTTCAGCCTGTTTTTTTGCCTCGTCCACTTTTTGTTCAACTTGCTTTTGCACCTGCTCTTTAACTTGTGTTTGAGGACTGGATTTGCTTTTTCCACCAGTTGAAACACCGGTAGGTACAATTTTTGGACTTGTGCTGGTACCGCCTATTTTGAAGTTCATGGTAATTTTCTCTGCCGGATCTATCGCCAAACCAAACTGACTTGCAATAGAAGAGGCTGCCTGAGTTATTGCACCACCTGGAACATCCATTTTCATAACATAATCCAGAGTTCCATCCAAACCCTGACTTCCGCCTATATTAGCGGTATAATCACCTGCTTTAAGATCAAATGGTTTAACAAAGGCTCGGCCATCTTTAATTTCTGCTTGTAATGTAGTATTTTTCAAGCTGGGATGGCGCAAGGATTCATTCTTAGTGATGTCGGCTAACTTTCCAAGCATATTATTGTTCTTGATAACTGCGTCAAGAATGTTTATCACTCCTCCACCATTTAAAGTTGACATAACAGGAGACATAGCTTTGTCCATGTCTCCATTGATTTTAAACTTAACACTTGCAGTTCCATCTATGTCCTTAGCAGCTGGCGCAAATGCCTGTATTGCGTTAAATGCAGTATAGGCTTTTGCAATAGATACATTTTTCATATCCAGGTCGAAGTTGAATAATGGCTTGGTTATAACTTTCGAATCATATCCTCCATTTATTAAAAAACTTCCGTCAAGCATATTCAATGCAATCTGGCGCATATTAAGAGCACCGTCCTTGATAATTATATCACCCTTCAAATTGGTGATATCCAGTTTATCATAAATGACTTTATTGATATTTGAACTTAGGATAAAGTCTATCGTCTTAGGTATTTCAACTGCAACAGTGGGTTCTTTTTTAGTTGGTTCAGCTGGTTTTGCAGCCTTGGGATCTTTCACCATCCACTCATCTACATTAAATGCGTTGGATGCAAAATTCATCTGGCCTTTGATAGTGCCTTTGCTGAACATATAGCCCATATAATTAGCTACGTACCCGGTTATGTCAATATCACTTTTACCAAGGAATCCGTTCAGCTTTGCAATATTCACCTTTTCAGGCGTAAAGTTTAAGCTTCCGTCTGTGATTTTGAATCCTTGTGGAAGTGAAAAGCTTTTGAATTCAAACGCTTTGAAGTCCATTTTACCACTTGTTGTAAGTTTGTCATATTTGCCTCCGGTAACCTGAGACATTTTGCCCTTCGTAGCAATATCTGCAATTATTTTACCAGCTAGTGTCATACTGTCCAGCGGGAATATTCTTGTCATTTTACCAAGATCAATAATTCCATTGGCCTTTACATCGTAGTCTACATCATCAAAATTTGAAAAGCTGCCGCTGGCATTTAATGGCTCACCGTCTAAAAGGAAGCTTAACGTATTAAGCAAGACTTTAGTATCGTTTAAAACACCAGTAGGATTTGAAACATGTGCACTCATGTTCAGGTTCTCCAAAGGCTTAGGGAAATCTTTAGATTTTACATAACCATTGCTAAGGTTCATATCTGCCGTAACAGTCGGCATTTTTTTGGCTTTCTGATTGTACACACCTTTAGCATTTACCAGCAAAGCAAATAAGCCTTTCATATTCAAGCCATCAACCGGATATATTTTTTCAATGTCAGCAAGGTTTAATTTAGCCTTTACATCCGCATCAAGTTTCATATTTGTAAGCCCAGAAATATAGGCCCTTGCATCTACCGGGTTTGGGCCCATGTCCATATGAAACTTTTTAAGGTTAAGGATGATATTGTCAATGACCCCGTCTTTATTGTCAACGGTTAAATCGCAAAATACATTGGTAACAGCAGTTGGCAAATCAGGATACTGGAACATCCCTTTGTCAATTTTCAAGTTTAACCCAAAACCCGGGCTTTGTGTGCTGTCCTTCGCAATACCTTTGTAATAACCATCAAAAGCAACTATCCCATCAGTTTTTAGCTTATCAAAGTCTTTTGTAAAAATGCCTGGAACAAGAGACAAGATATTTTTGAATTCGGTTTCTTTTGCAGCAAATTTTATATCAAATATCATAGAATTGTCTGCAGGCATTGCAACTGAACCATCAAATCCAAAGCCAAATGCATTGATAATGAATTTGTTGTCTTTAAAGGTGTATTTTGAATTCTTCATATCCATATTCATGGTCATGTCAGCATCCAGCTTTACCTTATTTAAATATGGTATTGAATCAAAAACAACGGTAACCTCATCTGCTTTTGTTTTAGTGGCCATGTCAAAAATATCTGACTTCAAATCGCCTGATCCTGAATGGTTAAGGTTTACAACTTTAGCATACAATGGCATGGAAGCGTCATTGTAAACCAGGTTTCCGTTCTTTATTTCCCAGGAGTCTACTGAAAGTGAAAAATCTGAGGCAGTTTCAGGTTCAGTAGCCTTAGTAGTATCAGCAGAAGCAATCATGATATCCCAGCTGGCCATACCTCCTTTTGTTACCTGGACAAAGAGGTTTGGTTCATTCAAGTACACACTTTTGATTTTCATTTGATCGCCTGAAATAACGCTCATAATGTCCACCACGATGTCAAACTCACCAATGTTTGCCAGTGTATCGCCTTCAAATGGTGCATTATTTATTACCCCGAACTGTTTTAGGTTTACAGATACGTTGGGAAAATGCTTAATAAGAGAAAGATTGAAGTTGTCTGCTTCATAATAAACTTTTGCATTTACTGATTTTGCAATGGCCTTGTCAACAGCTGCTTTTATTTTATCTCTAAATAAAAAGGGAATGGTAAATAAGGCAATAAAAATAAAAACCAGTACTGCTAACAGCACAACTAGCACTTTTTTCATAATTCGCTTAATTTGATGTTAAAATGTATGTTAAAATTTAAAGTCTAAAAGGATTCGTTGGTTAACAAAAAAAGCATACCCAAATTGGTTTCTTTTAAAACCGATTGCAATATAATGAATTATCACACTGTCAAAAAAGATAAAATGCTTCACAAAGACAGTTTTTACATTTCCAGTTTATTCTATCAGTTATTTCTAAAACGTAACCTTTGGCATCATTATTTTCCGGAAGCATTTTTTATATATTTATGAATCTCAAAAGAATTTTCGGAGCCGTACTTACCACTATTGGTATTATAATCCTGTGTTACGGTGGTTATCTTTTTGTAACAAGTACAAACTCTTCAACAGGATGGAAAAGCATAACAGTTTCACTTTTACTTGGTTTGATCTTCTTCGGTTCAGGAATTGGCCTTGTTAAAGGAATGAAAGACGAGGCTTAATTTCAATATTTGCATCTTTGTCTTTAAATCAACAAAATGCAAACCTGGGTTATCTATGCAATTGTTTCGGCAGTATTTGCCGGACTTACTTCTGTTTTGGCCAAATCCGGACTGAAAGGGATCAGTTCTGACCTGGGATTGTCTATACGGACTGCCTTTGTTTTTATACTTGTCTCAGCAAATGTATTTTTTATTGGAGGGTTTAAAAATATTGGTGATTTAACTAAAAATAACCTTCTGTTTCTTGCGTTTTCAGGGTTGACAACTTCTCTTTCCTGGATATTTTATTACCGTGCAATGAAAGAGGGGGAAGTTTCCATGGTTGCCTCAATAGACAAAGGCAGCATCATCATCACCATTTTGCTTTCATTTCTGATACTTAAAGAACCCATGACCATGAAATTACTAACAGGTGCCGTGTTTATTCTGATTGGAATGTTAATCCTTGTTTGGAAATAAAAAAGAAAAGGAGGCTTTTGGCCCCCTTGAAGATCAGATGTTAGAGTATCCCCAATTACTCATAGCATTGGGCGAATGGTGCCGGTGAATATGCTCAGTCCCTTTGACATATTTATTTTTACTTTTTGGGTGATGTGGTTTGCAATAGGAAGATACATTCAACAACAACATACAAGCCAAAATACCGATCAGATTTTTCATCGTTTTCATATGCTTACAGTTTAAATTTATAATACTCCGTTTTGATGAATCAAAGGTACAACAGACTGAATATTTGGAAATTAAAGAAGGATTAGTAAGCGGTTAAAAACAAATTAAACTAATATGTTTAATAATTTATATAATCAAAAAGTCATTTTGAACTTTCAAATTCTTTCACAAATTTGTATTCAGATTCAGATTGATCTAATCCATAATACATTATGAAAAAAATACATTTTAAAATAGAGATCAATGCCAAACCGCAAAAAGTTTGGCAGGTACTTTGGGATAATATAACCTACAAAAAATGGGCAGGTGTATTTATGGAAGGATCTTATGCTGTTACAGATTGGAAGCAGGGTAGCAAAGTCCAGTTTCTTTCTCCTGATGGAGGTGGTTTATACAGTCTTATCACAGAATGCCGGAGGAATGAATACATGGCTTTTAAACATATTGGAGAAATGAAAAATTTCGAAGAACTGCCTGTTGTCAAAGGAGCAGAATCCTGGAGCGGTTCTATGGAAACTTATACTTTAAAAGAACACAATGGAGTTGTTTTACTTGAATGCAGCCTTGATGCCACCGAGGAGATGGAAAACTATTTTACCGACCTTTTCCCAAAAGCTATGGAGGTGGTAAAAAATTTATCAGAAACTCCACTCATGATAACAATTGAAGCCACAATAAATGCCCCAGTTGAAAAAACATGGAAATATTTTACCCTGCCTGAACATATAGTAAATTGGAATGCAGCCTCTGATGACTGGCATACTATAAAAGCAGAAAACGATTTAAGGGAGAGAGGAAAATTTTCGTCCCGAATGGAAGCTAAAGACAAAAGTTTTGGATTTGATTTTGGAGGGACTTATACCAGGGTAGATTTTAACCAAGCAATATCTTATACTTTGGATGATACCAGAAAGGTTGATATTAAATTTGATAGTAATGGGGCATCAACAAAAATAACTGAATCATTTGAATCAGAAACCCAAAATTCACTTGAATTGCAACAAACCGGCTGGCAAATGATCTTGAATAATTTTAAAAAATATACTGAGGCAAATTGATCTGGTAAATTCAAATCCTTAAGACGTTATTACAATTCTTTTTCTACAGATTAAGTTATTTCCTTAACAACCACTCCTCAGGGTCGAGCTTTTCGTTGCTTCTCCAGATCTGAAACTGAAGCTGATAAACGTCGTCTTTATCACCGGAAACCTGGCCCAGAATTTCTTTGGACTTTACTTTGTGGCCTGTACTAACTATAACATTTTTCACCCTGGCATACACAGTAAAGTAATTTCCATGCTGGATCATTACTACCATCCCCATTCCGGGAACATTTGCTACTGCAGATATTTTGCCATCAAATACAGCCCTCACCTCTTCGTCTTTATTGGTCTGAATATCCACCCCAAGATTTTCCACAATTACTCCTCTTAATACAGGATGCGATCTTCTTCCAAACCCCTGGCTGATGAAACCATGCTTAACCGGCCAGATCAGGAAAGATTTATTGGCTTGAAAAGAAGTGTTTATCTGTTTTGCCTCAGGAGTTTCGAAGATTCCTTCTTTCTTAATTTCCTCGTCAATCTTATCTCTTTCTTTGGCTGTTTTAGCATTTGCTTTTCTTCTTTCTGCTTCTTCTTTGGCCCTTGCTTTTGCCAAAGCTGTCGCCCTTTCTATTTCTTTTCTAACCAGGTCTGCAATTAAGCGGTCAAGCCTATGTACAGACTCCTTCTTTTCTTCCAGTTCTTTGGCAATTTCCTTCTCCTTTTTTGTTAATTCCTGGACAATCTGATCATGTTCGTCCTTTATTACAATCAGGTTTTCATTTTCTTTAACCTTAAACTGAAGCAGATCACCTTTTTTAAATCTTTTATCATTTAACGCAGACCTTTCCTTTTGAAGTATTTTATTAACATGAGAGATGGCTTTAATCTGCCTTTTCCTCATTTGATTATATTGTTCAAAATACTTCATCCTCATCACCAACTGGTTAAAGGATTCAGCTGAAAATAAAAAGCTTAATTTATCGATGCTGTTACCGGTTTTTTGAGCTGAATAAGCCATGCTTGCATATTCTGCTTTCATTTTGGCAACGTCCACTTCCAGCGCTTCAATTATAGAATTGGTTTCTACTATTTCTTCGTCTAAAAGGCTTATTTCTTCGGAAACATTTTTAATAATTTTGGTTGTTGTTTCCATCTTCTGTTTGATAACAGTAAGTTTTCCGATGGTGGCTGTTTTTTTATGCTTTGTTTCGTCAAGTATTTTATTAGCCTCTGCGATCCTTTTTAGATTCTCCTTTTTTTCCCTTTCTAATTGCTGTTTGGTTTTTTGGGAATAGGCAGCTTGCGGCCATAAAAAATGGCAAAAAATAAATACTAAAATAAATATTGCACTATACTTCAAGAGGAATAATGTATGTGCACAAAAATGGCTCTTTTGATTGGAAGAAAAAATTACTTCCTGTCGTATTTGCTTTTAACATTGAAAGGAAATCTCATTTGCTTGTCTTTCAAATCCACCCTCTGGTGATTGATTGAAACATTGGACTTCATCATTCCTTTATTAGTCAGGTAATTGGCTATAACCTGTGTGGTATACCCAAATTGAAAACTATCCAAAGGGGCAATGTCAGTATATTTAATAGTTAGGTTATTTTTTGTTTTTTTATCAGTTACTATGGCACTTTCTATTTTCTTTGAAGTTTTTCCTATAAAATTCAGTACATCCAGGTCAGTCCTAGACTGCCTGAGTTTGGCATAATCTCCTTCAAATTCAATAGAATCCTGGCTCAGGTTTGGGAGAATAAGGTTGCCTAATAATGCAGACTGCATCATTTTAAATGTTAGGTCAACTCCAAAATTATTTTTAACATAATTGAGGCCAAGTGCATAATAAGCCTTGTGTATTTTATCAATAACAAATACAGAGTCAGGAGTTATTAAAGCTCTAACTACTTCAATGCCCAAAGCAGGGTTTACTGAAATCCAGATAACACTGTCTTTCCTGATCCTGATTGTCATGGGTGAGGAAAATTGATTTGTTCCATCGTCAAAGTCTATCTTTGCTTTAGACTGAAAGTATTCAAATTCTATTTCATTGACTTTTATAGAAGGCCTTTCAATTATTACTGGTTGGCTTTTGTGAAAGGTCCTGCGACAAGAAAACAATGCCAGGACACCAATTAAAAGAAGGACAATCTTATTCATATAATTTTTTATCCGATATCTTCTTGTTAAGTAGTTCGGAGTAACCTTCGCCTTCTCTTGCTTTTTTCCATTGTGCCAATGCCTCCTGTTTATTCCCTAATTGGAAAAGCACATCTCCATAGTGTTCAACTATTGTTGCATCAGAAGTTTTAAGCAAAGCTTTTTCCATGAACTTCCTGGCATTTTCATAATCTTTTATCTGGTATAAAACCCAGGCATAAGTATCTAAATAGGCAGGCTCGTTTGGGTTTTTTTCAAGCATCCTTTCACACATTTTCCTTGCCTTGTCAAGCTTTTCCTTCCTTAATGAAAGATAGTAGCTGTAATTATTTAAAATATGAACGTTTTCCGAATCTATCTTTAAGGCAGCCTCATAGCTTGAGTCAGACTTTTCGAACCTTTTAAGGTTATTGTAAATATCGCCTAGCTGAGAGAGGAACTGTACATTTAATTCTGTGTTACCACCGGCGATTTTTTGCCCGGATTCAAATAAAGAAACAGCATTTAAATAATCTTTTTTATTATAATAAGCAGAGCCTCCATAGTAAAAGAACAGGGGCTGACTAGGAAAAACCTCTATCGCTTTTTCAGAATACTTAATTACAGAATCACTTTTGTTAAGCTCAGATGCAAGAAATACTATTTGCTGCCAGATTTTATAATGGGAATTATCAAGTTCAATGGATTTAACATAATTATTGAAGGCTTCTTGCTTTCTTTCCTGAATTGCCAGAATGTCGCCATTCATGGCATAAGCTTTTGCCTCGTTGGGATGTACTTTTACCAGAATATCACCAAGTTTTATGGATTGTTCTTTAAGGGAACTATCCGCAGATAATTGCCTTAAAAGTGAAACAGTAACCCCAATTTTAGCATCTATATTTAATTGAGGGGATAAAAACGCCTTTTCTAACTCTTTATCAGCCTTTTCTATCTTGTTTTCTTTCCTGTAAATTTCATACAACATTAAGCTTGCGAAAGGTGCATCCTGATTTTTAGCAACAATGTCTTCCAGGATTTTTTTTGCCTCTGCATTTTTGTTATTTACATATAGCAAATTAGCCAAGTCTAATTGAAGATTATGGTCATCAGGGAATGCTGCAATTAACTTTCTCCATTCTTTGATAGCCTCATCAAGCTTGTTCTGTTTCAGTAAAAGCATTTGCTTTTGCCTTACAATTTCTTCGTTAATACCATATATTACTTCAAGCCTGTTGTATGTTTTAATTGCCCCATCAAAATCACTGGTTAATTGTTGAATGCTGGCTATGTTTAGAAGGAGTTCATCATTTCCTGCTGATTGTTTTATTATCTTTTCATAAATTTTGACAGCATCTTTATAATCTTTGTTCTTTTCATATAGCTGGCCTAACAGCAAGCCGTAATACTTGTTTTTGGGATCAAGTTCAGCAGCTTTTTCTGAATACTGAATAGCCTTATTAAGATCGTTTTGCTGGGCAAAACATTCGGACAGTTTAAAAAGAAAAGCTGGTTTGTTTGGGCTTAATTTATTTGCCCGTTGAAACCAATCGAATGCTTTGTCATATTTTCCTAAAATGTAATCCTTATTTCCTTCGATAAAATACTCTTCTGCCTGACGAAGTTCCTGTTCCTGGCGAATAAGCTTTTGTTCCTTTTTATCGTTTTTATTCTTTTGGGCATGGAGCAATGGGCTCCATGCCAAAAGAAAAGAAATTAAGAAAATATAAGGTTGTTTTTTAATGGTCAAAATCTTATTCTGTAATTACATTGAAGTCACCAACGCTAAGGTCGCGGGCATGTCCTTCATACACCGCACTATTGCCTAACATTGAGTTTGTTATAACTGCATTTTTTACCGTAGCATTCTCCTGAACTATACTTTTGCTGATTATTGCATTTGAGATTTTAGAGCCTTTACCAATAGAAACATGCGGGCCTATAATACTGTTTTGCAAAACTACATTTTCTCCAATAAAAGATGGCTGAATAATAACGGAATTTTCTAATGTAACAGAATCTGCCACTAATTTTGTTCCATTCAGGTAACCTAAATATGATTTATTAGTATCGACAGTTGAATTTTTATTTCCGCAATCAAGCCACTCACTTATTTTACCGGGAACAAATTTTGTCCCTTTGCTTTTCATGTTTTCAAGTGCGTTTGTGATCTGGAATTCGCCTTTGTCTTTTATATCATTGTCTAGCAGATATTTTATTTCATTGGCAAGGTAACGGCCATCTTTAAAGTAATAAATTCCTATGATGGCAAGATCAGAAACGAATGTTTCTGGTTTCTCGACAAAATCCGTTATAAATCCATCATTGCTGATCTTTACCACTCCAAAAGGTTTTGGGTCTTCTACTTTTTGAACCCAGATTACACCTTCATTTTTGGTGTCCATTTTAAAGTCTGCCTTAAATAAGGTATCTGCAAAAGCAACAACCACATTGCCATCTAAAGATGGTTCGGCGCAATAAACAGCATGTGCAGTACCAAGTGGCTGTTTTTGATAATAGATAGTTCCTCTGGCTCCAACAGACTCCGCAATTTTGATCAGCCTGGCTTCTACTTCTTTGCCAAAATCGCCGATTATAAATGCTACCTCTTCTACTTTTTCACCGCAAACTTTGGCAATATCTTCTACAAGACGCTGTACAATTGGTTTGCCTGCGATAGGTACAAGTGGTTTGGGAACTGTAAGGGTATGAGGCCTCATTCTTTTGCCCATACCTGCCATCGGAACAATAATTTTCATAAAAACTTTAATTAAGCTATAGATTCAACAATTTATTTAACTCCAGTACTTCCGTAACCACCTGCGCCACGTTCAGTTTCATTTAATACTTCTACAGCATCCCACCGGATAGTATCATGTTTTGCAATTACCATTTGTGCTATCCGTTCCCCGTCATTTACCACAAATTCGGTATCAGATAAATTGATTAACAGCACTTTGATTTCTCCTCTGTAATCTGCATCAATTGTACCTGGGCTATTCAAAACAGTTATGCCATGTTTAAATGCCAAACCGCTCCTTGGTCTAATCTGGGCTTCAAAGCCTATTGGCAATTCTAAATAAAGTCCGGTCCCAACCAATTTGCGTTCAAGAGGCTTTAGAGAAACCGGAGCTGACAATTCCGCCCTCAAATCCATCCCTGCGGAAGATTCTGTTTGATATTGGGGTAGCGGATGTTTCGACTGATTAATAACTTTTACCTGCATGTACCTAAAAATAAGGTGGGCAATTTATTAAGATTGTTTGTAAAAACCATAGACCAGGTATTTAGACTGCTGGTACATCCTGATGGTCTTAAAATCTGAAATAAATAAGCAAATTAGAAATTGGGTTGAAGTAAATATTTAGAATAAAAATCGTCTATGATAGCAACAGCTTCCTTTGCAGTATCTACCACATGAAAAAGTTCCATATCTTCCGGACTAATGTTTTTTTCTCCTTCAAGCATTACTGCTTTGATCCAATCAATTAATCCCTTCCAATATTCAGTCCCAACAAGGATGATTGGAAATTTGCCTATCTTTTTTGTCTGGATTAAAGTAATCGCTTCAAAAAGCTCATCAAGAGTTCCAAAACCGCCAGGCATAACAATAAAACCCTGAGAGTATTTGACAAACATGGTTTTTCTGACAAAGAAAAAATCGAAAGTAATAAACTTATCACTGTCAATATATGGATTGTGAAATTGCTCAAATGGAAGTTCTATATTTAAACCCACCGATTTGCCTTTTTCAGAACGTGCTCCTTTATTTCCAGCTTCCATTATTCCTGGTCCACCACCTGTAATAACACCATAACCATGTCTGACAAGCTTAGCTGCAATTTCTACTGCAGACTGGTAATATTTGTTTTCTGGTTTAGTCCTTGCGGAACCAAAGATGGTAACACATGGTCCTATTTTAGCAAGTTTTTCAAATCCGTGGACAAACTCTGACATGACTTTAAAAATTGCCCAGGAGTCGTCACTTTTTATTTCGTTCCAGTTCCTGTCCCTGAATGCTTGTTTTATTCTGCTCTCGTCCTCAATGTTCAATTCCATACTTCAATAAAGTGTTAAAATCAAAACTTAGCAAATGTCTGCTATAATAATTGGTTTGTATATAGACGAATAATAGTCATTTTTGTTGTAACAATAATTATCCCTAATGAAGTTCAGAATAGGTTTTGGATACGATGTGCACCAATTGGTCGAAGGGCGTGAGTTGTGGCTGGGCGGCATAAAAATTCCTCACCACACAGGTTGTCTTGGACATTCAGATGCAGATGTTTTGATACATGCCATTTGTGATGCTTTGTTGGGCGCAGCAAACCTAAGGGATATAGGGTATCATTTTCCTAATTCAAATAAAAAATGGGAAGGTGCCGATAGTAAAATGCTATTGAAAGAGGTTTGTATCTTACTAAGAAACCATCATTATGAAATAGGAAATATAGATGCCAGCCTTGCATTAGAGGCTCCTAAAATAAATCCGCATATTTCACAAATGATTGATGTACTGGCCCAAACAATGGGAATTGAAAAGGATGACATTTCAATAAAAGCTACTACAAATGAAACTTTGGGATATGTGGGCAGAAAAGAAGGAGCAAATGCATATGCTGTTGCCTTAATTTATAAAAAATAACTTCGTCATTGTTTACTAATCTCCCTATTAAAGCAGCCAGAACTTTACCGATAGTTGTAATAACCATACTTCTTTCAAGTTGCAGGTTATTGGTGCCTTCTAAATATAAAAATTACTTTTCTGATGAGGTCTGGGATAATATAATACTTGCAAAACCAAATGAAATTCCATCTATCACAGACAGCATGGTTATCATAAGGTCAAACCGTGACTTTTATCCCTACCGAAAAAAATTCCTGGGTGACAGAATTGATTCATCAGGAAGCGACAGGACGTTTCTTGTTGTGGCAGAAAATTCCAAATGGATTGTATATCCACTTCCAGATGTAAGTTTTGGAGTATCATTGATTCAAAAAAAGCAAAATCTGGTGGTGTATGTGGAGGGAATGGGAAAGAATTTTTTTCATGCCACCAACCGCGCCTTTGGAATGTCATCACAATATAAGGTACTGATAGTAATGATGGATTATCCCAGCATTGACCCGGAGTTTGGGTTGATTAAGAACTTTCGCTTTGCCAGAAGAAATTCCTATGCTACTGCTCCTTCCTTAATAAATCTTCTTAAAGAAATGAATCTGGACAAACAGGCAGGCAAAGAATGGACAAAAACAAATTGGACACTTTTTCACCACAGCATGGGAAACATTATGCTGAAAAGGATATTAAAAGAGAGATCAGATACAATCTTAACTCCTGGTTTATTTAACTTAGTAGTTCTGAATGCCGCATGTACAGAAAGAAAACACCATAAGGTATGGCTTGAAAAAAGCAAGCTTGGCAAAAACTTCCTTGTTCATTATAACAAAGATGACAGGCAATTGAAAGGTGCCGGATTATTAACATTAAAAAAGCAACTTGGATCTAAGCCTGGAAAGCATCTCGCCCCTAATGCAGTGTATATTGATTTCAATCCTTTAGTTGGCCCAAGACATAGTACATTTGCTGAAATACCTTTGCGACCGCCATTACATCCTCATGCCAGAAGATATTTCAATTATATTTTAAACGGATTATACCCTGATTACAAAAATGAGGAACTATTTTTACCTGTGCGAAAGGGCACCGGATACTATTTGAAATGATATCTAAATTCTTTTCAAAGTATCTTGACATGAATAATTACAAGTTACCATTGAGCTAGAAATGACATTTAATAAAAACACTCTGTGAGAATCCTGATCTGCCTGGTTATCCTTTCTTTCAATCTGCAAAAGGCAGCAGGACAATTCTTTACGAATGTTTCCTCCGCCGTAAGTCCATTTGGTTACGGTTATCTATCGAATGGGATAACAATTACAAATTTGGGTGTACTTGATGGGATTAACCTTGGCGTAGTAAGTATTGACATAACACTCACCTCCCAAGGAAGCCCTGAATTATATTTGGTAGGTCCTGAAGGACATTCAGTCTATATACTCTCAGGTTCAACTGCTTTCAATGTTACAAATGGCAATTATACATTTACCAATGACCTTTCTGCTCCATCAATCAAGTATCTACCTTATACTTCCTCAATTCCGGGCACTTATACACCCTATGGGAACCTAAATGCATTTAATGCTGGCCAATTAGCCGGTGGGCAACAGCCTGCAAACGGCTTATGGAGACTTTATGGGAAAACTGGAGGGACAGCCACTGTAACCAGATGGCAAATAAATTTTGGCAACACCAACCTATTACCTGCACCAACTAATCAAAGCTTTGCAAAAGCCCTTCCTCTTATAAATACGACCGCAACAGGTAATTTTGTAAGTGGAAGTAATCAATATCATGGTGTTGTCCTTACGGCAGATTCAAAAGGTACTGAAGTTGGAAACAGCGGGTATACTGAAACAAGTATCTGGTATTCTTTTATTCCTAAATGTAAAAATGACCGAATTGAAGTAACCTCTGCGAATTCGTATATCCAATCAGGAATTTTGACTTCAACCAGAAATATTGTAAGTACAAACAGTAATATTATAAACAGTACTTATACCTTCCCAATCACAACATTTACACCAGGAAATACTTATTATCTGGTGATGGATGGTAATGAAGCCGACATTTTTCAATACCAGGTAAAATGGTATGAAGGCACGCAAGGCTGCATTCTGCCCACTTCAATTACAACACTTGACGAACCTTTGACACAATATTGCCAATTATCCTCAATCGGAATTAATTACAATATTGCTGGGACTTTTAACTCCGGCAACAGGTTCACAGCCCAACTTTCTGATACTAATTTTAACTTTTCAAATCCTATTGTACTTGGATTTGTTGATGGCATAACAGCCACGCCTATTCAAGGGACACTACCAGCCGGATTAAAAACAGGAAAATCATATAAAATCAGGGTCGTGGCGAGTGCCCCGGTAACCACAGGAATTGAGAACGGTGCTATAATTATTTCAGATATACCTTCTTCCCCTGTCAGTATTTCTGGCAAACCATCTGTTTGCGCTGGTGAAAACAATGTTACATATTCTGTAACTGCCCAGAATGGTATTAAATACCGTTGGAAAATAACAGGAGGAGCCCAAATTGTATCTCCCGTAACTGCCGATAGTTCAACTATAACTGTAAATTTTGGAAGTTCCAATGCAGTCCTTAGTGTTTATGCAATTAATAGTTGTGGTATTTGGCCGGCCCTTCAAAAAAATATTAATGTTACCCAACCTTTAACACCTAGTATTAGCATTAACCCAACAATAACAACCATTTGTCAGGGAGATTCCGTTAAATTAAAAACTACCTTCACAAACGAGGGAACAGCACCAAAATTCAACTGGAAGCTAAATAACCAGAATATTGGTACGAATACTACTTCAATTACTGTTAAAAACTTAAAGAACAAAGATTCAGTATTAGTAATATTAACCAGCAACGACCAATGCCTTACTTCGCAAACCGCTATTTCTGGCAAGCTCTATTTTACAGT
This sequence comes from Cytophagales bacterium, assembly GCA_025360395.1. Lineage (GTDB taxonomy): Bacteria > Bacteroidota > Bacteroidia > Cytophagales > UBA9547 > UBA9547. The sequence goes on from JANYCH010000095.1 coordinate 15,267, forward strand.
AAAAGACACCTTAAAACCAAATGTGACCATTGCAGGAAATACCCTTGCATGTCATGGATCCTTGCTTACAATAACTGCTAATACAAAAAATAGGGGTTTAAATCCTACGTTCGCTTGGTATGTTAATAATCAAGTTCAAAATGCAACTGATAGCATCTTTAAATCTAATCAGCTTCAAAATAATGACAGTGTGTGGGGGATTCTTACTTCGAATACGGTATGCGCCCGACCCAAAATGGTTATATCAAACAAATTAAAAATTAATATTACCAATACTGTCACCCCTTCGGTTAATATTTCTGGGAATAAGTCTATTTGTAAGGGGTCTGTTTTAACGTTAACTGCCATCGGGCAAAATGAGGGTAGTAAACCCATTTACAATTGGTATGTAAACAATGAATTGCAAAACAACTCTGGAAGCATCTTTTCATCTTCAGTATTTAATAATAAAGACAGCGTTTATGTCACACTGATATCCAATGATCCTTGTGCCCAACCAACTAAAACAAACTCACAATTGGTTAAAATTTCAGTATCTCAAACAATACAATCTGCCATTTCTATTACCGGAAATAAGGCTGTTTGTCAAGGAGAAAACCTAACCTTAATTGCCAATACAATAAACAGAGGAACGAATCCGATTTTTAAATGGTACTTAAACAATATATTTCAGAATTTCACAGACAGTATATTTAACGCCTCAACACTTAAAAAAAATGACAGTATTTATGTATCACTTACTTCTAATTCAAATTGTTTAAATTCAGCGAGTGCAAATTCTTTGATAGCTAAAATAGACGTAAAAGATACTATCCAATCCACCATCATGATTTCTGGAACAAACTCTTTTTGTCAGGGAACATCTACAAATTATATTGCTAATACTCAAAACAGGGGAAGCAGTCCTGATTTCAAATGGTATGTCAACGGTAACATCCAAACTGCAGCTGACAGTGTATTTAACTCATCCACTTTAAAAAATAATGACCTGATTTGGGCCACAATAGAACCTAAATTACAATGCGCAAAACCTACCCTTGTTACATCTAACAAAATAAAAACAACTGTTATAAATACTGTCAATCCAGAAGTTACTATACAAGGTCCTTCCTATTCCTGTAAAGGGGTTTTGGCTTCTTTTCAGGCTATATCGAAAAATGAAGGGCAAACGCCTGTTTATATGTGGTTTAAAAATGACACAGCTCAAAAGAATAGCACCGCATCTTTTGCAAGCAATCAATTAAATAACGGTGATAAAATAAGAGTTCAGCTTCAAAGTGATTTTCCCTGTGCCTTGCCTGAATTCGTATTTTCACAATCTTTCACAGTCATTGTACTGGATTCGGTAAAACCTAAAATCACAGTTATTTATGATTCTGTTTATTGTGAGAATGAAATTGTTAATTTGAAAACTACCATAGAAAACGTTGGGACAAAACCATCTTATGCCTGGTTTGAATCGAATATAGGATTTGATACATCTTCCTCTGTTTCAATGCAATTTCCCAAAGGAAAACACACCATAACTGCCAAGGTCAAAAGCAATGAAAATTGTGCTTTTTCACCAGGAGCAGGTTCAACTGTTACATTTGATATAAAAGATACCATCACAATTAAACCTATTATTACCGGTGACACTGTCATTTGCGACGGAAGTACTGGAAACTATGGTTTAAAAAATAAGCTACCTGTAAACACATTTTTCAATTGGATAGATATTGACAACACAACTGTAAATTATAATTCAGACTTTACCAAAACCAGGCTTAAAAATGGGGAAACAATTTATCTGAAGATTTCCGGCAAGGAGAAATGTGCTACTTATGCCAATTCCAATACTTTGACAATTCAAGTTATTCCATCAGTTATTCCGGAGGTCATTACTTCTGTCTCTAAAGATACTGCTTGCCCCAATGAAACTGTTGAATTTAAAGCTGTGATCAAAAACAGAGGTTCTGATGAAATCTTTATCTGGAAGATAAACGGGGTTGATCAAAATATTAATTCAGAATCCTTTACCTCAGCAATTACACCTTCTCAGGATATAATATTTAATTACACTTCTCAATTATCGTGTGGCAAGTTTTCGAGCGATTACTCTGTGCCTGATGTCCAATTTAAATCCGGACCTCCTGTCTTAACCTCAATTTCAGCACCCGAAAGTTATTGTGCCCAGGATGCTTCTATTCTTTTTACCACAGATTTTTATGAACAAGCAAAATATAACTGGAGCTATCCTTCTAATATAACTGCGTTAGTAAATTCAAATTCTCTTAATGTAACCTTAAAAGGCACCACCAGGGACAGTATTAAAGTAAGTGCCACTAATGATTGCGGAACAGGAAACATAGTTTCAGTGATCTTATTACCAAAAGATTGTCAGCAATTATTTATTCCAACAGCGATAATATCATCACAGGAAGATGGAAACAACCTTTGGCAGATCAAGGGAATTGAATCTTACGAAAATACAAATGTGATGGTATTTAACAGATGGGGTAATAAAGTTTTTCACTCTTCAGGATATAAAAAACCCTGGGATGGAACAGTTGATGGCAAGTTATTGCCGACCGGTACTTATTACTATGTAATTGAAGGTGTGAATGATAAGCCACTAACCGGTGCGCTGACAATTGTACACTAGCCTTGTCCTTGTATTTATTTGGTAATGTGGTCAAAAATGGTTGGTGGATATTGAAATAATTTTGATTAAACTTGGCCATCAACATGAAGAGGACTTAAGCTCTGATGGAGATCAACTTAATAGCAATAATGTTGATGCTTATACGATAGAGGGTAGTTGTT
>JANYCH010000020.1 GCA_025360395.1 Cytophagales bacterium
AACGAAAAAATTGTATAGCAAAGTTGTTGTACGTTAATATTTTTAAAATAGGAGGGCCACTTGGCCCTCCTATGATTTTTTATTAATTCCATTTTTAATAGTTTTATCCTCAATATGAAAATTACTGATTGGGCTGAAACTGAACGTCCTCGTGAAAAGTTACTTGAAAGGGGAATAAATGCATTAACTAATGCTGAGCTTATAGCTATATTAATTGGATCTGGAACTGTTTCTATGAGTGCAGTTGACCTTTCAAGAGAAATTCTTTCTTCAGTAAATAACGATTTATATAAATTATCTGCCTTGTCAATCAAGGATTTACAAAAGTTTAAAGGGATAGGAGAGGCCAAGGCCATTTCTATTGTAAGCGCCCTTGAACTTGGCAGGAGAAGGAAGGAAAAAGAAGCTACCGAAAAGCCCCGGATACTTTGCTCCAAAGATGCCTATGAAATCCTGAAACCTGATTTGACATTTTTGCCTTACGAAGAATTTTGGGTGATTTTGATGAACAGGGCCAATTATGTACTAAAAAAAGTAAAAATAGGGCAGGGTGGAATTAGCGAGACCACTGCAGATCTAAGGCTTGCTTTTAAAGCAGCAATTGACAATCTGGCTACTACAATCCTAATCGCACATAATCATCCATCAGGTAACTTAAATCCAAGTAACTCTGATAAGGAGCTGACAAGAAGGTTTAAAGAAAGTGGTAAAATGCTGGAGATTACATTGGCAGATCACCTGATTATAACAGACAGGGGATATTTCAGCTTTGCTGACGAAGGTTTAATTTAAATATTTTTGTAGCAATCTATTAAAAACCAATCCATTCATTCAAAAAAGCCATTTGTACTTAGGAGGAGACTCGAACTCCCATAGCTTGCGCCATACGCCCCTCAAACGTACATGTCTACCAGTTCCATCACCTAAGTATTTGGGGTGACGAAGGTAATAATAATTAAGAATTAATTAATGAACAATTAAAGAGGATTTAGGCCATCTTGTAATTTTTTTCCTTAAGCTAAGTTAATTTGAACAGAGACTTTGCATTTCTGGAAGTTGCTTTCCCTACTTCTTCCATTGATATACCATATATTTCAGCTATTTTTTTTGCAATGAATGTTAAATAGGAACTTTCATTTCTTTTGCCCCTGAAAGGAACAGGTGCCAGGTATGGTGCATCTGTTTCTAAAATAATTTTATCAATAGAAATATGAGAAAGGATTTTATCCAGGCCTCCGTTCTTAAAAGTTACTACACCACCAATCCCCAAATGAAAACCATTTCCGGTGATCTCTGTTGCTTCTTCCATCGTTCCTGAAAAGCAATGAAAAACTCCTTTCAACCCTTCACCGAACAGTGGCCTTAATATTTCCAAAGCCTCCTTTGTTGCTTCTCTGCTGTGGATTGCTATGGGCAGCTTCTTTTCTATTGCCCATTTAACCTGGGTTTCAAAAGCAATTTTTTGTTCTTCATAAAAAGTTTTATCCCAGTACAGGTCCAGGCCGATTTCCCCAATACCAACATAGTGTTTGGTTTCTAATTCACTTTTCATGTCTTCAAGCTGTATTTGGAAGTCTTCTTTTACATAACACGGATGAAGGCCAATCATAGAATAACAAACTCCGGGATGGGTTTGTGTGATCTCATTCATTTTCCCGATGGAATGAATGTCCACATTTGGCATCAGCATTTTGTTAATGCCATTTTCCTTTGCTTTAGATATTATTGAATGAATGTCAGCCTTGAATTCTTCAGCATAAAGATGAACATGTGTATCAATAAGGGACATTTACAGTGTGAGTTGGGTTTCAGGTTGTGAAAAAGGCTTTAACTTAAGCTATATTTTATCAGGAAAATAAATCCTCAATGTATTCCTTGCCCATAAGAGTCACAATTTTTTCTCCTCCCGGAGTGTAGTTTGGATTTGAACAGGCAAACAACTGGTCAATTATACTTTGTAATTCTTCCTGGCCCAATGCACAATTCTTTCTTAAACAACATCTTTTAGCCATACTTCTTGCCAGGTTATCCTGAAGGGTAAGGTTAAGGTCTTTTTTATTCTGTTTGAACTGGTTTAGCAAATCTTCCAGAAGGCGTTTCTCATTACCTGCAGTTATATCGGCTGGTACGCCATTCAGCGCAATGGTATTTCCTCCTAAATCTGCTATCGAAATTCCAAGTGCCGCCAGTTCTTTTTCCATTTCCATTATGAGAAAATGGTCTGCCGGTGGCAGGTCTAATTTTATAGGAAACAGCAATTGCTGAGATATTCCATGTTTTTGATCAAGATGTTGAATGAATTTTTCAAATAAAATTCGTTCATGTGCCCGTTCCTGATCTATTAACATTAAACCCGATTTTACCGGGGTAAGTATATAAGAACAATGCAATTGCACCAGGAAAGATTTATTCACACTTTCAATGGCAACATCTGGTGTACTGTCATTTCCTTTGCTAGGCAAAACAAGCAATTCTGTTTGTTCAGGTTCAGGATTAAATTGTCGAATTCCTTCGTATAGTTTTTGCCAATCCTGGTTTATTTTTCCTACAGATGGCATTTTGAATTTGGGTGTGAAACCTTTGTTGTCTATTTCCAGGTTGAAATTTTTATCAGTATTAAAATCGGAAAAGAACGACCTGGGTTCATAATCCAGACTTGGGGTAATGTTGTTTGCTCCCAACGATTTACGCACACATGCACTAAGGATTCCATGTACTGTGCGCTCATCCTCAAACTTAATTTCAGTTTTGGTTGGGTGCACATTTATGTCAATTTTCGAGGGGTCAATTTCTATAAAAAGCACATAAAAGGGATGATAGTCCGGTGCTATTAGGTTTTTAAAAGCATCTGCAACGGCAAAATGAAGATAGGCGTTTTTAATAAACCTTCTGTTTACCATGAAAAACTGTTCACCGCGTGTTTTTCTGGCAAATTCTGGTTTTCCGATATATCCCCAAACCTTCAAAAAAGGTGTTTCTTCGTTGCAGGGAATCAGGTTTTCTTTGTATTGATTTCCATAAATTCCCACAATCCTCTGGCTAAGTTTTGCCTGAGGCAAATGGAATATATCAGTTGAGTTTTGGGTATAGAAAAATGAAATTTCAGGATTTGATAAGGCAATCCTGATAAATTCATCCATAATGTGCTTATTTTCAACTGCATCAGATTTCAGAAAATTGCGACGTGCAGGAACATTAAAAAACAGATTTTTTACCTGGGTATTGGTGCCAACCGGTGTTTGCAAACATTCCTGGCTAGTTATTTGAGAGCCTTCAATATGGAGGCAAGTTCCAAGTTCATCTACTTCTCTTCTGGTACTTAGTTCTACCTGAGCCACAGCCCCAATGGAAGCCATTGCTTCTCCTCTGAAGCCCATGGTGCGGATATTGAAAAGATCTTCAGTAGAATAAAGTTTGGAAGTTGCATGGCGCTCAAAGCACATCCTGGCATCTATTTCAGACATGCCCTTTCCATCGTCTATAACTTGGATCAGCGTTCGTCCGGCATCTTTTATGATAAGCCTAATGCTTTTGCTTCCCGCATCTACAGAATTTTCAAGCAGTTCTTTTACTACAGAAGCGGGTCTTTGAACCACTTCTCCGGCCGCAATCTGATTGGCAAGAGAATCTGGCAGCAGGCGTATGATGGATTGCATAGAAACTGCAATTTACAAAAATGTTGGGGTTAAAATTAGAATAGATTTATAGTAATAAAGTGATGAATGAAGCGC
>JANYCH010000025.1 GCA_025360395.1 Cytophagales bacterium
TTTACTGTCAACTGACGCCTAATTTTATTTAACTCACTTCAAGTACCAATCCTTTTAAATAATCTCCTTCCGGATGGTAAATGTTAATTGGATGATCAGGACCCTGGCCTAATTGATGTATTATTCTGACTTTTCTGCCAGAATCTGCAGCAGCACCAAAAACGATTTTTTGAAAAAGATCCTTACTTATATGTTGAGAGCAGGAAAAAGTAAATAACAAACTACCTGGCTTTATAATCTTCATAGCAGATAGATTAATGTCTTTGTAACCTCTTGAAGCCTGAGGAACACTTCTTATATCCTTACAAAATGCAGGAGGATCTAAAACAATGATATCGTAATCTTTGTCAGCTTTTCTTAGGTATTCAAAACAATCAGCTGCAATAGGAATATGATTTTGAGAGAAATTATTTAATTCTCCATTCTTTCTGGCATTTTCTGTGGCATCTTTAGAAATATCTATAGAATCAACACTTGTGGCTTCTCCCTTAATAGCATACATAGAGAAACCGCCAGTATAAGAAAAACAGTTGAGCACTTTTTTCCCTTTTGAATATTCGGCCAGTAGCTTTCTGTTTTCTCTTTGATCAAGAAAAAAACCAGTTTTCTGACCTTTTAATATATCTACTGAAAAGAGGATATTATTTTCTTTGACAATAACATGATCAGGCCCTGGTTCACCCAACCAACCTTGCTGCCAATCTGAATATGCAGGACTTTTACTGAAAACGTGTTTATATCCCAGGGAATTTAAGATTTTTACAATGGTGTTCTGCAGTTTCCAGACTCCATTTGTCCTGAATTGGATTACAGCAACCTTATCATATATATCTATGATTAATCCCGGAAAATAGTCGCCTTCTGCATGAACAAGCCTGAAACAATTAGTTTCTGTCAAATTCAGTAATGAAAGCTTAAATGCATGCGAAGTTAAAAGCTTTGATTCCCAGTAAGAGCTGTCCATTTCAAAAGGTACTTTACAGAATTCAAATACCCTGCAAATGATCTGGCTCTTTAATTCTACAAAACCATACCCTATAATATTACCATGAGTATCAGTCACCTCTGCTATACAATCGGAGTTTAACTCCTCAATTGAATCTACAGCTCCGCTAAATATCCACGGATGGAACCTTTGAAGCGATTTTTCTTTACCTTTTTTGATTTTTAAGCGTGGAAACGGCATGGTTAAGATTAACAACCATTAAAATTAAGACAATCTCTTTAAATATGAACGTGATATTGCTTTTGTTATAAAAATACCAATGATAAATAGTAAAAACAGAGCTTTAAATAAATTGTATTTGGATAGTTTTTGAAGTATAAAAACAATAATTTAACTATTTTTTTTAAAAATTGACTGTTTTATTAAGTCATTTTGATATTATTAAAGCTTTTTTTTAAAAAATAGATATAATTTTTAACCACTATTTGAAATTATGGAAATTTGTTTTACTTTTGAATGTATTAAAAAAGTGATAAGTGAATTTCAGAGTTAATTTTAAATAATAGCTTTCTTAAAATTTATCTAAACCTTAATAAAAAACTTCATTCACCTTTATTCTGCCTATGATAACATATGGAAATTATTAGTTACAATAAGTCAAATTTAAAGTCTAAATAAACCTTAATTTAAATTCAACCTAAGCCTAAATAATCATGAGAAAAACACTTTACCTTTTTGCACTAGCAGCAATGGCAACTCCATTTTCTAGTGTTTACGCACAAGATTCCACCGTTGCAGCTGTACCTGCTGCCGATGCAGGAAAACTAACAATTAGCGGATACTTAGATTCTTATTATATCACGAACTTTAATCATCCACAATCAGGTAACTCAATGGGATGGGCTCCGAACAATGCCGTTCCTGGAGGTCCTGGATATGGTTATGGATATGCACGGGCATTTGATCGTTTAACAGACCAGTTTGCATTAGGTCTTGTTCAAACAAAATTTGCCTATTCAAATTCAAAATCCGATATGGTGATTGATTTGACCTTTGGGCCTAATGCAGAATTAGGGAACTTCGGTAATCAAAGGTTTAATGGGTCAGGCGCAGGGGGGTATACCACAGGTTTTGCTCCTGCTAATTCAAATCAACAAGCCTTATATGGTACAGGTGCTGCAATAAAGCAGGCATATTTTACCTACAAATTTACTGATAAGTGGAATTTTACTATTGGTCAGTTTGGTACACATATTGGTTATGAGGTAATTGATGCTCCGGTGAATTATCACTACTCTCTTTCAAATCTCTTCAATAATGGTCCTTTCTATCATATTGGTGCGAAAACACAGTATATGTTTAGCTCAAAATTTGGTTTAATGGCTGGTGTTGTAAATAACTGGGATGCTATGACAGACTGGAAAACTCAAAAATCTGTTATAGGACAGGTTTTTGTAAGTCCCGTAGAAGGAATGAACATTTATGTAAATTACATAGGTGGTTATCACGACGATGGATTTAAAGTTTATAATAGTCTTCCAGGAACGAAAGTTGCAAACGCGGCTTATCCGGCACCTACAGGAAGAGGATATATTCGTCAAATGTTAGATTTAACTGCAGGCTACCAAATTACAGACAGGTTATATTTTGGGATTAATGCTGCCCTTGGCTGGTATGCATGGCAAATAAATAAAAATACAGAAGAATTTAGCAAAAATGGAGGTACTGCATCTGCGACTTCAACTACAGCTGGTACTTCCTATCCTAATGCAACAACTATTTATATTGATACTAATGGCGATGGAGTGCCTGATAGTCCATCTGTAAATCCAGGAGATCCAGTAACAACCTTTGATTTTAATGCTGATCCGGATGGAAATGGTAAAAATAATGTTGCCTATGGTAATAAAGCATGGGGAAGCTCCATCTTTGGAGATTCATCTAAATATCAGACCTGGGGTGGTATAGCTTTGTATGCTAACTATAAAATCAATGATATGCTTGGAATAGGATTACGTTACGAGCATTTTGATGATAGAAACGGGCTACGTTATTTAGGAGGAGTAAACAATGCACTTACAATAACGATGCCTATCACTCTTGCCGATGGTCATTTGATCATCAAGCCTGAATTTAGATTTGATGAAGGAGTTCTTGGTTACGCTGCAGCTGGTGTAAACCCTAATGCAAAAGATGCAGATGGTAAAAAATACACAACTGGTGGTGGGTTATATGAAGCCAGAGGAAAGGATGGAAATGGAAACGCCGTTCCAAAAGGCGTAGCTCAAACTTCTGGCCAGTCAACAATAGGACTAGCATTTATCTATAAATATTAAGAATTATTACTGATACCCGGTGATAAGTTAAAGTGTTAATTGTTTCAAACAGTCCCGATAATGTCGGGACTGTTTGTATTTATAGTCAGTAATTTATAATTGTTGGTTAATATTGTATATGACTTTCGCTGAATTCTGCTTAAAGAAAAAGATATCCCTGGAAAAATTTAGTGCAAAGGACCCAACCTTGTTTAATGAACTTTCATCTTACTTTGAGAAAGTGCATCCTGAGAGCTTTACACAGCAAAAAAAGTTTCTAATAAATCCCTTAAGAAGATTGTACCCATTAACTCAAGAGATTGGTTAATATTATTGCCTTGAAGGTTTTATCAGACTAAGGTCAGTAAATTTCATATTGAATCTTCTGGCAAGTGCCTGTTTGGTGACACAACCTTTATAAGCATAAACACCTTTTTCAAACCACTCTTTGGTAAACATCAAATCCTCGACGCCTCCATATTTTCCGATTTGTAAAAGTATAGGAGTGAAAATATTGCTTAATGCAGTGGTAGCTGTTCTTGCTACGCGAGAAGGAATATTGGGTACACAGTAATGTAAAACATCGTGTTTTTTATAGATTGGATTTTTATGGTTTGTTATCTGTGAAGTTTCAAAGCATCCACCCTGATCTATACTCACATCAATGATGATAGAGTTTTGCGGCATTTTCATTACCATTTGTTCAGTAACTACACAAGGACTAATATTTTCCTCAGTTCCCATTGCACCAATTACAACGTCCGCTTCTTTCAAGGCTTCAGACAATGTTTCCGTATCTATTGTAGAAGTATAAATAAAAGAACTCAAAGTCCTTTTGAGCCTTCTGAGTTTATAAATATGGTTGTCAAAAATTTTAACTTCGGCACCTAATCCAAATGCAGCTCTTGCTGCATATTCAGCAACAGTTCCGGCACCAATTATTACCACTTTAGATGGTGGTACTCCTGTTATCCCGCCTAATATAATCCCTTTCCCGTTATTGACACTGTTAAGATATTCTGAAGCAATAAGCATTACTGTGCTGCCTGCAATTTCGCTCATTGCTCTTATTACAGGTCTGCCGCCAACTTTATCTTCTATGAATTCATACGCTATTGCAGTGATTTTTTTCTCGGCCAGCGCTTCCATATAATCGTTATTCTGTTTGGCAATCTGAAGTGCAGAAATAAGGGTTGCCCCCATTTTCATATCTGCGATCTCATTTAAAGTGGGTGGTTCAACTTTAAGTATGATATCAGATTGCAATACCTCTTTGCTGGAATAACAAATTTTTGCCCCAGCTTCACTATATTCCTTGTCTGCATATTTGGAGGGTTTTCCAGCATTTGCCTCAACTGAAATGGAATGGCCATTGTTAACTAAAATAGCGACTGCTCCAGGCGTTAGTGCAATTCGGTTTTCAAGAGACTCAATCTCTTTAGGTAAACCAATTGATAAGGAGCTTTGACCCTCTTTCACTTTTTGAAGTGATTCCTGAGGATATAAGGCAAACTCCTGGGCTAATTCTTTAAAACCTTTGGGCTTCATTGGATTTAATTTGAAATCGTAATAATTCTTGAATCAGGGGTATTATGGAAAAGTTTAATAATTAATGTTTTTTTATCATTAAAATATTCCATTGCAATTTCTGGCCATTCAATAATGCAGAGATTTTGACTGCTTAAATATTCATTGAACCCAATTTCTTCGAGTTCTTCCTTGTTTTTTAAGCGATATAAGTCAAAGTGATAAATTTTTTCACCTTTTAAATTACAATATTCATTTACTATAGAAAATGTCGGACTTGAAATACCATCATAGATTTGCAAGCCTTTACAAATTTCTTTTATTAAGGTTGTTTTCCCTGAACCCATTTCTCCATAAAAAAGTACTAGTTTAACTGTTATAAGTTTCTCCAATATTCTCTCTGAGATTTCCCTGGTATTTTCTAATTTATATTGAAGGGGAATTTCCAAATGCAGCCTAAAAATTACAGGGGAATAGAAATGAATTAACTACTTTTGAATAATCAGACTACTAATGTAGTTTATTTTTGGCTATTAACAAGTGTATTTTGGCTTCAAAAAAAAAGACAATTTATGAATGGCTTTCCACTCGAGTAAGCCTAACAATAAGGAATGAGGAAAATTATGCTCTTAAAAGGAATTTCAGGTTCTCTTACTCACAGGCATTTTTAGGAGGAACATTATTTTTCGTTTTATTCAGTATTCTTACTCTTTGGGCAGCTACAAAAGTTATTGGCATATGGTATAATCCCAGAGAAGATTATTTCAACACCAAAAGAAAAGTGATCAGGCTTGCCTTATCTGTTGATTCATTGACGCAACAAATAAATGAAAAGGACCTTTTTATTTCAGATATTAAAAGCATTGTTAGGTATGGAGAAGTAACTGACAGCATCCCGGTAAATAAACAATCAGAAAAGGCTTCACTCAAAGAAAAAATAAATACCAAACCAGTTGACCTTGATGCCTTACCTGCTGTAGATTCTATAATTAGAAATGAGTTTGAAAGAAATCAGCCATTGAGCAATGTAAGTTTTTCGTCCATAAACGATATTTATAGTCCTGTTTTATTAAATCCAGTCAATGGCATTGTAACCGAAAACTATGATAGCCGTAAGAATCATTACGGGGTTGATATTGTTGCTAAAAAGGATGAACCTGTTAAGGCGACCAGTGAAGGGATAGTAATATTTTCTTCGTGGACAGATGAATCAGGATATGTAATTGGAATACAACATAATAACAATCTGGTATCGTTCTATAAACATAATTCAGTCTTGTATAAATCAGTAGGTAACCAGGTTTATTCAGGTGAAATAATAGGCTTGACAGGAAATACCGGGGAATTATCGAATGGGGCACATTTGCATTTTGAATTATGGTATAAAGGCCGGCCAGTTAACCCGAAGGAATTGATATACTTCTAATCTTACACTTAAAAATCATAATCTTATGGCAATGTTTGCTAACAAAGAATCAAAAAAAGAGGTCGAAAACCTTACACAGGTAAGCACCATTATTGGTAAAGGAACTGTAATACATGGCGATATAGAAAGTTCAGGAAATATTAGAATTGAAGGAAAGGTAATTGGAAATGTGAAGGCCAAATCCAAAATTGTCATTGGAGATTCAGGATTAATTCAAGGTAATATTTTAGCAGTAAACGTAGAAATAGCTGGTGAGGTAAAAGGAATCTTAGAAGTGAGCGAACTGGTTATTATAAAACCAACTGGCCATGTAATAGGAGATATTATAGCACAAAAACTGACAGTAGACCAAGGCGGCACCTTGAATGGAACGACTAAAATGGGTGTAGTTGTTAAAGAAATAAAACTATCTGAAGAAAAAGAACCATTACTTGCCAAAGCAGTCTAACAATTATCTTAAATACTCAGGTATAGGGTTACAATTATTGGTTATTGTAATTGGAGGAACATATGCAGGCTTTTGGATTGATGAACATTTTAAAAATCAAAAGCCTGTTTTCTCTGTTATTTTTGGGTTTGTTTCCGTTGTACTAGGGATTTTTTATCTGGTAAGGCAATTGTTAAATAAAGACAATTAAGATTTCAGCCATACTTTAGTTTCATCACAACAAACTTCAAGGAGTGATTTAATACTTTGATGATAAAGAGGATGTTCCCACTCAGGTGCAATTTCGCAGGCAGGTAGTAAGGCAAAACGTCTATTTGGAAGTTCAGGATGTGGTATTTTCAAACCAAGAGAATCTAAGACAAATGAATTATACAAAAGGATATCTATATCTATAATTCTGTCTTCCCATTTTACAGACCTTGTCCTTCCCGATTCCATTTCAATTTCCTGTAAAAGCGTTAATAAATTGAAAGGGTTTAGGCTTGTTTCAATTACTGCTGCCTGATTTAAATAGTTATTGTTGCTTGGGATTCCCCAAGGCTCAGTTTCATAAACAGATGAAATGGATATTATTTTGCATGTTTCTTGCTGTTGAATATTATTAATTGAAGATTGTAAATTCAATTCTCTGTTTCCCAAGTTGCTGCCTAACAATAATAAAGATCTAGCCAAAACCGTTTAATTTTCTTTCAAGATAAGATTGTAAAATAATAGTTGCGCTTACTTTGTCTATGTTCCCTTTTTCCTTTCTGAATGCCTTGGTTGTACCAGCAGCAATCATAGACTGAAGGGCCATCTTAGTTGTAAATTTCTCATCTTCCATGATAAGAGGCATTTCTGGAAACAACTTAGAAAAATGTTTTGCAAATGCCTTTACATTAGCAGTTGAGTCTGTGTCGCGGTTGAAGCTATCTGTTGGGAAGCCCAGAACGACACATTCAACTTTTTCTTTCACAAAGTAAGATTTCAAAAAATCAATAAGCAAATGGGACCGAACCATATCCAGGGGTGTTGCAATAATTTGAAGCGGATCTGTTACAGCGATACCACAACGCTTATTACCGTAATCTATAGCAAGTATCCGAGGCAAACCTTTTCTTGATTAATTTAAATTTACACGTTCTTTAAAAATTATTTTGACCTTCGCCTCCAGCTGAAGTGCCATTGGGAACAATAATTCGTTTTCTATTTTAGCATGGGTTTTTAGTTCCTGCTCAAACCTTAAAAGTTCTGAATAAACAACTTTAATATGGAGGTCGTTGCAATTAATGAGGTTATAATTGGCTGTGATTCTTCTAATGCCTGCCATTTCATCTTCATGAATATGGTGTTCAAGTGCATGCTCCTGTAATCGGTACTTATCCATGCTCTGAAATAAATTAAACATTTTAACATCACCTCTTGTAGCCTTATTCAATAACAAAATGTAATGAAAAAGTTCATCCTCTTCTTCATACATATGTTTAATAAAATCTTCAATAAACAAAGGAAGTATAAATTTTAAGTCCTTAAGGATCTGGTCATAATAAGGATCAGGAGATTTGCATGCCTGGATGAGATCCACAATATAGGGCAATCTTTGTTTTACAAATTTGTGGTGTGCATGTTTAAGATATTCCACAAGTAATTCCACCGGATAATTAAGCTGTTCAAAATCTGGAGTGGCGTCTTCATTTACAGCCCTTTCAAAACTTTGTGAGATTTTTTCAACCGATAAACCTTTAATTTTACAAACCTGTTCCAGTGTTTTGTCCGAATAATCGTAAAACTTTAAACCGAAATAATGCAGGACTGAAGCAAAAATGTAATTTTCTCCAATAATATCCTGGATTTTGCGTTTATGCATATTTGAAGTGGTTTTACAAATATAATTATAAGCACTTAAATACCTACATGAGTTATTTGAACTATTGTTTATAAGGTTTATGTTTAAACCTCTAAAGATTTTAACCTTCACATTAATTAATGCGCTTCCTTTTTTTATTTATTCTGCCTATAAGTCTTTACGCGCAAAATGGTAAAATTGTAATATCCGGTAAAATAAAAGATTCAAGGAATTTAACATCGGTTGAATATGCTACTGTTTCAATTCTGAATATTATGGACTCTAGTTTTGTTTCCGGGACAGTTACAGACAGCAGTGGCAAATTTTCTGTATTTGTTAAGCAAACCGGATCATATCTTATAGCAGCAGATTTTATTGGTTACAAAAAGAAGTACTTGCCTCTTGACGTTCCAAATGAGGAGAAAGTAAATGTTCCTGATATATTGATAGAAGAATATGCTAAAGAACTTAACGAAGTAGTTGTAGAAGGGGAGAAGGAGTTCGTTCAGAATACTATTGATAAACAAGTTTATAACACAGATAAACTTGGCACTACAACTGGTGGGACCGCTACAGATGTTCTTCAAAATATTCCTTCAGTTACTATAGACCAGGACGGTACGCCAAGTATGAGAGGAACGAATGTGATAGTACTTATTGATGGAAGGCCTTCCGGGATTTCGGGTGCAAGCCGAAGTGCAGCTTTGGAACAAATTCCGGCAAGCAGTATTGATAGGATTGAGGTTGTAAGCAATCCTTCAGCCAGATACGATCCTGATGGAATGAGTGGGATCATAAACGTAATTTTAAAAAAGAATCTAAAAGCGGGTTATAACGGCAATGCAGCACTGACTATAGGAAACCGGGATAAATACAACCTTAACATCACTTTTAATTATAGAAAAAATAAAATCAATTGGTTTAGCAATTACACATTTAATCATGGAAAGTATTTTGGTCGTGGAAGTTCTGACAGAAAAAATCTATATCCTGACACACTTTATTACATAAGACAAAAGCAAACAAATGATAACATCACTGATGTTCATATGTTAAAAACCGGAATAGATTATTTAATTAATAATGACAATACCCTCACATCTTCTGTCACATTTAATTACAGAGATAACAGATTAGTAAATGAAGTTTTTACAAATTCCAGGTTAGATTCAAATTTAATTGAAACATCATATTTTGAAAGAACCACAAACCGGACTATAAACGGTGCTGCTATAGAGTGGGCTAACAATTACACCAGAAACCTGGCTAGAAAGGGAAGCTTTATCAGTTTAGACGCAAATCTTTCAAAAGGAATGGAAAATACACAATATGATATAAAGCAATCTCCGTCAAACTCACTTATTGCACGACAAAGGGATGGTGATACTGCCTATGCCAGTAAAATGCCTGAATTAAGCAATAATTATCTTGTAGCTTTTCAAAGTGATTATTCTTTGCCCTTTAAAAACCAGAACAGATTAGACGCAGGAGCTAAAGCTTCTTTTAGAAATGTTGACAGAGATTTTACTGTACTGGACTATAATCCCTATTCTTTTGAATATGTTAGAAATGCTAACCAAAGCAATCATTTCAATTATGATGAGCGTTTGTTCTCGCTTTACGGTATTTACAATGGTAAAAACGGTAAGTTCTCTTACCAGGCGGGAGCCAGGGCAGAACAGGCATACACTCTTTCTAATCAAAGGACTAATAATCAACAGTATCAATATGATTACTTTAATATTTTTCCCTCGGCATATGTGGCTTATAAAGCAAAGCCTGTAAGTGAATTTAAAATAACTTATTCAAGAAGGATAGTAAGACCGGATATTCAAAATCTGAACCCTTTTACAAATTATGCCGACCGTTTTAATTTAAGGAGAGGTAATCCTTATGTGAGACCTGAATATGTTAATTCCTATGAACTGGGACATTTGCTTACGGTAAAGAAAATGACTTTTTCTTCTGTTATTTATTACAGGCAATCAAAAAATCTTATTTCAAGGGTTCGCCAGTTGGGCGAGCAAGGGGTTTCAATAATTAGTTTTCAAAATATTTCCGGATCAGAAACAAAAGGATTAGAACTAATTCATAACTGGCAGGTTTTCAAATGGTGGTCACTGAACAACAGTGTGAATTTATTCGACAGGGAGATTTTTGTTGCTGACAATTTTTTTGGTCTTAGCAGCCAGAAAACACAAAGCTGGAACCTGAAGGTTTTAAGTAATTTTAAACCATATAAAGGAACAGATGTATCCCTAACCTATAATTATGATTCACCAAACATTACTCCACAAGGCAGGATTTTGTCAATTCAATCCCTTGATATAAGCTTGAAAAAAGATATCCTGAAAAAAAAGGCCTCCATAAGTGTTAGGGTTAGTGATGTGTTTAATACAAGAATGTTTAGGATGCAAATGGATACACCTCAATTCAAAGACAATTTTACCCGCAAGAGAGAAAGCAGGAATGTATTTGTAACCTTTGCCTGGAAGTTTGGAAGTGAAGATGCCCAAAAAAGAATGGAAAAAAAGAAAGGGCTTAATACAGAAACTCAGGGTGATGACAACCAATAGAAATTTATAAAAACGTTTTATTGACTTTTCAGAATGTTTAATATTTTGTTTTGGTTAATTATTACATATTTTTGAGGTTAATTACAGAATAAGGAAATGAGGAAAAAGCTTATGAAAATGTCGGTTGTTTTAATTTATTGCTTTACCTGTTTAGCTGCTTTTAATTCTTTTTCACAGACAAGTGAAACAACTTCTAAATCGCATTCTGATTCTTCTCACTCTTTTGTAAAAATTGAAAAAATAGATAAATACTATACAAAAGAGGAATTGAATAAACTTCCTAAACTTGACTTAATATCTGTTTATAAATCAAGATTAACATATTTAATAGAAGTTTTGCCGTTTATCTCCTTGCACCCTGAACCAGGCTCTACATTCCATGATATGGCTATACCTGAGACAGAGGCGAATATTGCCCATTTGGATAAAGAAACTAAAAACAAACAAGCCTTTGTAAAATCATTAAGTCAGACTTTGGATGATGTTATTCCTTATTCAGAAAAATCCAATATTGTCTGGTCTATTTTGTTCTTTGATGAAATGATCAAGAAATCGGATTATACCAATTCAGGAAAATCTAAAAAATAATATAAATACGACTTTACTTAAAAAGCATCGCCTTCAAGCGATGCTTTTTTTATTTTTAGAATCCATAGAAATCCGGACAAGGAAGTGTTTTGTATGCCTGTTTTTTATTTTTGGTCTCTGGAAATAAAAAGGTTAGGTTGAGTTCGTGAGCTCCCCTTGAATAAGGTGCTAATTTTGAAACTCCAAAATCATAAGAGTAATTCACAGAAACATTTTGGATTTTGATCCCAATTAAAGCTATGATAGATTCATTGTTAAAACTGGATGTTTCATAGTTTTTAACAGGAATACCCCTGTACCATAAGCCTAACTTAAATACATTGTAAATTGAGTACATACCAAGGTCTATTTGATCAGATTTTCCCTGCCATTTGTATAAAACAGTTGGATAAAGTGCCCAGATATCATCGTCATTATGAGATAGGTACCTCATATTCTGGCTGGTTTTTAAATTAATCTTTATCCCTGTTAACAAATCAAATTTAACAGGGATTATTTCTGAGCCGCCAGTAAGAGATTGATTAGGTTTGTTTAAATGAGAACCAGATAATCCCATCCAGAATTTACTGGTATATAAAAGAAGGCCTCCTGTTAAATCAAGATAGTTTTTGGATAGGGAAGGGGCATTGTTTTGGTTATCAAAACCCGCCCCATTAAACTGTTCCGGATAATATAGATTGGCATTGTTAAGCTGTCTTCTTACTAATCCTGCACTTAAGCCTGCCCTGAGGATAGTATTGGAAGATAATTCAGCCTGGTAAGCATATTGAGCTATACCTTTATAAGTTTTTAACGCAGATCCCTGATCATCAGATATAACCATCATCCCGATTCCGCTATTGTATCGTGATAAATTATAATCAACAGAAGCAACATTGGTAATATATTTTGCATCAAGACCCGGCCATTGTATTCTGGAATGGAGATTGGCCCGCCATCCAAAAGAGGTACCAACAAAGGCTGGATTTTGGTATTGAATTAAGTTATAATATTGGGAAAACTGCACATCCTGAGCTTTCACTAACTGGATCATAGTTATCAGGAGCATTGATAACAACAATTGGGTTTTTTTATATTTTTTTATCATCATCATCTTTCTAATACTACTTTACCTTCTAATTGCTTAATCTCAGAATATTCCTGGTTATTGCCTGAGTATTTTATAACCCATGGATAAACGCCCGAAGGCATCAATTCATTCCTGTAATACCCATCCCAAGGTTGTTTTATGTCTTTCGATTCATAGATAATTTCTCCCCATCTGTTAAATATCATCATGGAAAAGGATCCAATGTTATAACCAAAGATTTTATGTACCTGATTATTACCTGATATTTCAGGGGTGAAAGCGGTAGGTACAAATATTTGCGGTGCACAACGACTTTCGACAGTCACAGTATCAAGTTTGTAACAATTATACTCTGTGCCAAGTTTAACAATGTATGTACCAGGTATTGAAATAGAGATGTCCTTTTGAGTCTCTCCCTCATGAAACCATAAGTGTGAATAAGACTGCCCACCATCTAGTATAATAGAACCAAATTCTTCACAGTAATTGACTTTTTCAGGATTGGTTTTTGTATCTGGCAAAGGGTGGAAATTGAGTAAAGCTTCAGTGTTAGAGAAACAATTTTCCTTCCCATAGGATATAGAATATAATCCCGGTTTTTTTACAGATTTAAAACTTAAAGTATCTCCTGAAATTTCCTGAGATTCAAAGGACCATTTCCATTTAAACAATGGATTCTTGTTTTGAACTTCGGGCTTAAGAATAATGGAATCCTTAGGACATATGCTTTGGTTAGATAATGCCAATACAGGGCGTTCAAGTATATTTAAACGTATACTATCCTTTATATTACAACCGTCTGCATTGAGGATGTTCAGAATAACCAATGGATTTCCCTCAGCGATCAGATTGTATTTTAAGGTAGTTTTATAAACCACCTGATTTTCGCGGATCCATTCCCATTTCTTTCCTAATCCATTAGTATGGCCGGATATCGTAATATCTTCACCTTTACAGATTGGTGGAACAGGGTCAATTAATACTGTTGGAAGTTTAGAAACAGAAACTTTTACAGAATCTCTATAATTGCATTTAAGAATGGTGTCTTGAATCAATAATGAATAAATCCCATCAGAATTGACAACTAAAGAAGGTGACTGGTTGCCAGTGTTCCATTTATAAATATAACCTGAATCGATCGGGGCATTAAAAGTTATCTGCTTTTTTTCGCAAATAAGCGTATCATTGCCCAGTTCAAAAACAGGGGCTTTTTTTACCAGTAATTTTCCGCTATACGATCTTTTGCAATTTGAAGTGTCAGTAACTATAAATGAAATATTCTTTTCTCCTCCAGATTTGTAGCTGTGTTTTACATTCAGCCCTGATCCCACAATCCCGTCACCAAAATCCCAAAATGAATTTTGGGCATTTGTAGATATTCCTGTGAATAAACCTTGTTCATCCGGACAAAGAACTGCCGGAACATCCACAATCTTCCCTCTTAAATCATTGATAAAAATTACTGAGTCCCTGGTAATGGATTTTTTACAACCTGATTCATCAATAACAGTAAGATTTAAACTGTAATACCCGGAATCTGTAAGTGCAAAAGGTGTTGGGTATTGTCCGCTTCCATTTACTTCCTGGTTTGTAGATTTATTAGTAAACTTCCAGCTCCAGTCTGTAATTTCTCTTCCTTTAAATTTGGTTGATGCATCTGCAGTTTCTACCAAAGAAGGCACACAACTGAATTTTGTTTTACCCTTTATCTTGAAATTGGGCAAAAGGGATTGGTATTGTACATTTACTGTCGTGTCAAAACTGCTGACGCATGTTCCCAGAGCATCACCGGTAATATTTAGTTTCATTTTATAAACCCCATTTGTGTCAAGCACCAGCGGCTTTTCATTAATGTTATTTATATCGTCTTCAAGGACTTTGATTTGGTCATTGCCATTCTGCCTGTATAATGTGAACGAACCTTTGTAGGGTGAGTAGCTTCCATTCTTTAAATCCGCAGAAATTATTTTTAGACTATCATAACATCCTGTAGTTCTTTCAATGTTGATTCTGGAAGAAGTGGTTCTTAATGAAACCTGGACCGAGTCTGTTGATTGACAATTGTTAACATCGGTTATTGTAAGTTTAATAAACCTGGAACTCTTAGGATTTGGAGCAATATCTTTTTCATTAAGGGATACTTCTAGTTTGCTGCTATCGTTTTTAGAAATTGATCTGCCATTGCTAATGTCCCATTTCCAGTTCTTAATGGCATTTCCACTCTTAGACTGGTCTGTAAGTATTAATAGTTTATTTTCTGTGTTTAAAACAGAGGAATTTAAGCAGAAAGCTGATTGGTTTAAAGCAAATTTCGCTTTTGGGTTAGAAACAATGATAGAATCAGTCCATTTTCCATCAGAGCATTTGCTTGAAACAGTTTTGAACCTATATATGCCGTTTTCAGAAAAGATTTGGCTAAACTTTGTTCCGTGTAAAGTCAAACCGTTTTCAAATACATAATTGATCTCTGAAGTATCTGAATTTGACATAAATACAACATTAAGAGGTGAACAACCCTTTCTGCTGCTTAAAGTATAGGATAGTTTCTTTTTTGCGCCAATCTTATAAGGCCAATGTTCTTCGCAAAGACACTTGCCATTTTGATAACTTTTGGAGGCATCATCATCAGTATATAAATAAGTAGTACTCAGTAATTCATCTCCTTTGGCTGCACATTCAGGAATTTTTACTTTTGGAAAAAGACCTAATGCCTGTATCTTCTGGAATGCTCCCGCTTCTATATCAAATCCTAATTCTGCAGGAGTAAAAGTTTTGCTTACTTTGGTCATTGTACAACCGTTTTTACTATTAAATGTAAACTCAACAGTTGCTTTCGATAATTTCATAGGATTGCCTTTGGTGTCTTTTCCTAAGATCCAATTGCCACCTACCTTATTAAAATCAAGGATATCTCCACCTTTCAACTCTTCCTCCTCATTACAGGGAAGTGGTTTGAACGTTCCCCAGGGAAGCAAATGGGTTTGATACTTCGGCTTTAGTATTTTTGTTGCACAACCATTTTTGTATGCATAAAAATAAATATCAGGTTGATTTCCAGAAGGCAATGCAAACGTTGACTGCTTATAGTTTAAACCTAAACCTTCAGGAGTGTAAGGTATAATTGTTCCGGTATTGTCTTCAAAAGCCCAGTTTCCTGTGGGATTCTTATAATATGCCTGGGTAATTCCGGGTGACGGGCCACCATCATTTAAAATAATGTTATACCACAGGAAATCAAAATCTGAAGGTTTGATTTTCGCCGCAAAACTCTTCTCATAAAGGCAGCATACTGTATCCGGACCAGAGAGTTCTAATGTTGCTATAGGTGGCTCGCCAGCTTTTACACATTCCTTGCAGGTGTAAACTGCCTCGCAACCTTGATTGTCCTTAATTGAAAGGCTTGGAGAATAAATGCCTTGCTTTAAGTAAGTATGGCTTACATCAGGTGAATTTGAGGAAAGATTTGAACCATCACCAAAATCCCAGGTAAATGTTGTGTTGCCCCCAGCAGGAGAGGTGTTTTTGAAATTGACCGCAAAAGGAACACAACCCCCATATAAAACTGATTGATCTGCTATCGGGTGCCGGTCGAATTCATTAGGAATAGTTTCGATCCTTTTCGCATCAGAGGTAAAGGAAGCTTGCAAAGGTCCAATTTTAATATAGCCTCCTTTTTCAAGATTATAAGTACAACCGGCTTTGCTTGTTACTTTTAGCTTGATTGTAAAATTGCCGTTTTGGGTGAAAATTTTGCCTGGAGAAGCCTCTGTCGAACTTGTTCCATCACCAAATTCCCAGGAATACGATAGAGCATCAGGAAAATTTACTGCGGTAAAGGTTGTTGAAAAAGGAGATTTACAACCGTTGATGTTGCTTGCAGTAAAATCAGCCCCACTTTCAGGCAAAATAATACTATCTCTACTGCTTTGTACACAATTTGTATTTTTTGGATCACTGTAAGTAAGTTTTAAAAAGTACTTGCCAGGCCTTGTATACGAATGTAAGATCTCTGTATCTGAATTATTAAAATTATAATTGTTACCTTCTCCAAAATCAATATTTTTTATTGTTCCATTTGGTAAACCCTGGATATTTGGTGTGAATTTATAAATGTATTCTAAGCAGTTTATAGATTTTAGCTGGGCATTTAAAACCGGTTTTCTAAAGTCGATGTTGATGTAATTATCAGTTTTTCCTGTTGAATAACATTTTGAATTTAAATCGGTTACAGTCAATTGCACTCCAAATGAACCCTGATTCGAATAGGTTTTTACAGGGTTTTGTTCTATTGAAGATGTGCCATCACCAAAGTTCCAGTTGTAAGCAAATTGATGTCCTGCCAGGTTTTGGTAATCTGTGAGGTCTTTAAATTTTGTTTCAAAGGGAATAGAGCAGCCAGAAGTGTTATCGGTGCTAAACTGTGTTTTAAATGAATTGGATACGGAAACCAGGTTTGATTTTTTGAGGTTCACATTGCATCCATTTTCGTCGGTTACCACCAGCGATACATCATAATTTCCTGTGTTTGTAAAGGTATATGAAGGGTCCTTTTCTTTGAGTGACACATTGTTACCAATATTCCATATATAACCTGTGATTTTGGAACTGCCTGGAGTAGTTTTATTAGTAAACTGAACTGTCTGTCCCAGGCAAGTTTGGGTGCCGCTTACATCAAAATCGATTTTCGGGCCAGCCAGAATAAATAAGGTCTTTTTAACAATTTCACTTTTAACTCCATTTCCGTCTTTTACATACAGGCTTACGACGGGTTCCCCTGGTTGAACATATATGGCATCGACAACAGCTTTATCAGTTCCGGAAGTGGTATTACCGTTTCCAAAATCCCAGAAATAGGTAAGCGGTGCTTTTCCTTTGGATGAAGAGGCATCAATACTAACCTTTAGAATGTTGCAATCAGTTGTTTTACTTACATTAAAAGAAGCTGTTTGTGAAAAGCCCTTGACGACATAAAGTAAGCTGATTATATAAGTTATTATTAGTTTTTTCATAGTGGATCAATTAATAATTATAATTAATCCAAAAAGGTTCAATAATAATAAAATCTATTTCATGTATTGGTTGTGTTTGAGGATAAAAATTTGACAATTATTATCTAAATATTACTTTACTGTAATATCTGTCTTATTTGAATTTAATTGATTTTTTTTCTGCCTAAGAAAGGAGTAATACTGTAAATATTGAGGACTGTTTGGTAAGAATTGTTTCAGTTTGAAAGCTGAAACAATTCCTGATTTATATTAAAAACCTATTCCAAATTGAAATGCGGCAGTTACCGAAGCTGGGTGGTCGTTTCCAAAACGCACAGGAAGTAATATGGCCGCAAAAAGATTATGGGTTTTGTATCTTTTATAAACGGTGTTAAGAATCGGCGTAAATCCAAATCTTCCGCCTGTTTCAAATGCTGCACGTCCTATCAGGGTAAAGTTTTTTCCGAGCCTGTATAATGCCCCTGGATGAAACAGATAATTTGAAACTTTGGTAGTTTTGGCATCCGACCGAATAAATGGAGTAAATTCAAATGATACACCAAACTTTTTACTTTTCCATATATTTATTCCACAGGGCAGACCAACAAGGTAATACCCATCAAAATTTGAAGAATTTCCTTCGCTGCTTATAGTATAAAGTGGATGGACTATACCTATGTATCCCTTGATTTCCGGATAAAGGACTTCCTCTTTGTTTAGTTTGTCCTTTATTATCCTGGTGGAGTCTTCAACAGGCGCCTGGGCGTGAACATATGACAGTAAGAAAGAAAAATTGAAAATCAGAATTGAATAGGTGAATAAGATTTTAAGTTTCATAGCCTTTATTAATACTTCAAATATATGATAAATCAATATTTAATTCTGTTTATGTAATTAAAAAAAAATTATTCAGAATAATATTCTGATTATTGTTGTTTGTGTTAAAATTTTACTTTTAATTTGTGTCGTGAATGAATGTTCGCATTTCAACTTCCACCAGTTGATTTATAAAGAAGCAGGGAGAGATCAGGCTCTACGAACTTCTGGCAACCTGCTACTGTAAGGTGCCACTTCCTGGCCAATTTTGTTGGACATATAAAATTATCACAATGGAGGAATTTTCAGTACCATCTGCCATCCCGTTTAATCGTTACAAGCAATTAGCTTATTGTTGTTGCTGTTGCTAAATACAAGGCAGTCCTGCCTTTTTAATCTCAATACAAATCATCTTATTATCTCATTCCGCCCGAATTAAAATTCAGATTTAATTCATTGGTGGATAGTGCTTTAAGTCTTCATTCCGGGATGAGGGCGGGTGAGATATACCTTAAAATATTATTCAAATTATTTTAACCATGAAAAATAGCATTAAAAAACACGTTTTTATATTGTCTTCTTTGTTGATTTTTGGTTATGGACCAGGGTATGGTCAATCAAAAGAAAACGGAAAAGTTTTAATAACAGGATCACGATTTACCTATCCTTTATTGGAAAGCTGGATAACCAATTTTAAAAGTATATATCCAGAAGTAGAAGTAAGGATATTGCCAAGAGGTAGTAATTCAGAGGATAGTGCTAATCTCGTAATAAATGCCCACAAGTTGCTTCCTGTTGAAATCAAGCCGAATTATACAGTTGTAAATATCGCCAGGTATGCAATTTTGCCCATTGCAAATGCTAAAAACCCTTTGGTCAATGAATATTTACAAAATGGGATCAAAGAAAAAGAAGTGAAAGAGCTTTATTTCCAGGAATATGATCCTTTTCATGATGAGTTTAAAAAACCTAAGAAAAAAGATAAGCTCAAATACTCTCCAAATTTATATACCAGGGAGCAAAAAGCCTGTGCACCAACAGCATTTGCTAACCATTATGGGTTAAAACAGGAAAATATTAAAGGAAAAGGGATTAGCGGAGAAGACAAGCATCTGATCCCGGTTGTAAGGAAAGATACTAATGCTTTGTCAAACAATGTTTCAATCAATAGTCGCTTTTTGGCCTCCGCAAATAATACTGATAGAATCTGAAGAAGGGGTTTTTGGAATATTGAACTACATAAACTTGATACTGGTTTTTGGAGCTGCAGTAGCTGGAGGTTTGATTTGGAGTATTATTGACAGGAAATCAATAAATTATAGCAGGCTATATTATTGGATCAGGGTTTTGGCACGTTATCGTCTGGCTTACGGCATGGTAGGTTGGGGTTTGAAAAAGGCTTTTCCAATGCAGATGGTTTTTCCAACTATCGGAATGCTGAATACACCATTTGTTGACATGGCAGAGAAAAAATTGTATTGGTCACATGTTGGTGTTTCTTTTAATTATACAGTTTTTCTTGGTTTTGCTGAAATAATTCCCGGTTTGTTATTGCTTCACAGAAAGACTGCAGTACTGGGCGGAGCACTTGCTGCTGTTGTATGCTTTAATATCTGCATTGCCAATCATGCTTATGATGCCGGTGTTGCAGTCCCGGCGGCATATTTTG
>JANYCH010000059.1 GCA_025360395.1 Cytophagales bacterium
ATAGAAATCGATGAAGCAAACTCTGAAAATCCTCAAAATTATATTCTAATTAAAAAAAATTTAACTTTTGGAATTGAGAAGAAGATTATTAAAATTGTTTTAATCATCTTAGTATTTTAAACTTTTATAAACAAAACCCAATTTCTATGAAAAAAATCTTCCTTTTTTTAGCGGCGTTCTCAGGCATACATTTTGTTTCAGCCCAAGCGCCAAAATTTACATTGCTGAAGGACATAAATACTTCAGGAGGATCTAATGTTGGAGAACGGTACTATACAGAATACAAAAGTAAACTTTATTTTAAAGCTGATGATGGCGTACATGGCGGAGAGTTATGGTCTACTGACGGAACCCTTGCCGGTACACAAATGGTAAAAGATATTTACCCCGGAACAAATGGTTCTTTACCGGTTTCTCTGGTAGCGAACAATGATAAATTATTTTTCACTGCGAACGACGGTGTTCATGGCGAAGAATTATGGATTTCTGACGGTACTTCGGCTGGAACAGTACTTTTAAAAGATATTAAAGTTGGTTATAACGATTCATATCCTGTAGAATTGACAGTGATGAACAATAAGGTTTATTTTTCAGCAGATGATAGTGTGCATGCCAGTGAACCCTGGGTTAGTGACGGAACTCTGGCAGGGACCAAGATGCTTTTAGATATAAATCAGGATCCCAGCTACCAGAATTCGGAAGCTCAAGGTTTTACAGTTTATAATAATAAAATATATTTCAGTGCAAATGACCAGATCCATGGATCTGAACTTTGGGTTACTGATGGTACTACTGCGGGTACAATCATGGTAAAGGACATTTTTACTTCAAATGCTTCAAGCCCTATGTTTTTTTGCGTCTTTAAGGATAAACTATACTTTAAAGCCGATTTAGGGACCAGTGCGAACGAGGGTCAACTTTGGGTGACAGATGGAACAGAAGCAGGTACCGTTCTTGTTAAAAACATTTACCCACCAGGAAATGCAGCTATAGATCATTTAATAGTATTTAATGGTAGCCTGTATTTTACTGCAGAAGATGGTGTTAGTGGTTATGAAATCTGGAAATCTGATGGTACAACCGCAGGTACGCAGCTGTTTAAAGATATAGCGGCAGGCAAAAGTGGATCCTATGCTGACAATTTCAAAGTTTATAAAAATAAACTTTATTTTCAGGCAAATGATGGAATAAATGATGCTGCCTTATGGTCAAGCGATGGAACTGTTGCTGGTACTGCTCTTGTAACAAGTATTAAAACAGCCGGTCCGATATTCAATCCTACCAAATCCACCATTTTAGGAAGTCATTTATTTTTCAGAGCCAACAATGGTAGTGATTTAGGACAATTGTGGACATCAGACGGAACGGCTGCAGGGACATTTGCAATAAAACCAACAAATGCTAAAAGCGATGCATTGGGTTGTGGATCTGAGTTTTTTGCCTTTAATTCATCCTTATATTTCAATGCAAATTATAATGATTTTGGTTGTGAAGTCTGGAGAATGGATACAAGCTCGGTCACAGGATTAACTGATGAAAAAACATCATTCAATTCCGTCGCCAATATATATCCAAATCCTGGAAAAGGGTTATATTCTGTTAAGCTCACAAAATATGAAAACGCTTCAGTAGAAGTATATAATGCAAATGGAACAAAAGTATTATCCAAAACAGTAGAAAGTGAAAATATGATATTAGATCTGGAATCTGAAACTGCAGGAGTTTACCTTGTTAAGATCTTTAGTGATAATGTACCGATAAATCAGGTCAAACTTATCAAGCAATAAACTCAATATAAGACGTTATTTAATGAAAATTTTATCTCAAAAATTTCATTAAGTTATTTTCAAATCAGCAAGTAAAAATATTAAGTTTTAAAGAAAGGAGAGTAAGAAGTACTTGCCCTCCTTTCTTTTTATTTTATTTCTATGTCTACAACTAATATTGGGATTAATAGCAGACATTTTTGATTTAAGAACCCTTGGTATTTATCTGATGAAGATTCCTGTTTCCCTCTATGTATTCATTGCACCAAGAGGTTTAATTACGATACTTGATTATATAATTTGGATCACAAATATTGAAATAAAGGTTGTAGAATTAAGCGATAAGATGGCGTTTAATTGTTATAGTCAAGATGATGGAAACACAAATTTTTATCCTAAAATTTTCACTACACTTTTAAATCCATAACAGATATAACTTTATGTCAACTGCTCTATCATTCCCACCAGGTTATAACTTTTTGCAGACTATGTGGAGGATGTTCT
Source organism: Cytophagales bacterium (assembly GCA_025360395.1). Classification (GTDB taxonomy): domain Bacteria; phylum Bacteroidota; class Bacteroidia; order Cytophagales; family UBA9547; genus UBA9547. The sequence continues at coordinate 2,271 of JANYCH010000059.1, forward strand.
GGCATTCTCATAATCAGTTAGGGACGATGGACGCAGCCATGCAGCAGTTCGGTGGCACCTATTCTGCCAATCTTGGCAAAATGCGGATGATTTACACCCAGGACCCTGCCTTTATTGAATATGTACTG
>JANYCH010000061.1 GCA_025360395.1 Cytophagales bacterium
CGAAATTACCCTCCTGGCTGCTGATATAGGAATTGTTATGCTGTTTATACAAATAGTAGGCGGATCTTCTTTGGTTTACCTGATTCCTAGGTCCAATCCTTTCCATCTATTTATTTGTTCTGTTATGTGGTCATTTCTTATTCCTGTCCTGCTCTTGCCATCCATGCAGTATATTGGTATTGTAGAACATGGCTTTTTTATTCCCCTTATTTTTATTTCTATAATTTTTGGATTATCTTCCACATGCCAGCTTATGCTGCTTGGTTATGAAAAAATCAATACATATAACATATTGTTATTCATTCAAACATTTCTCCACTTTGCAGGCCTGGCTTTTTTCTTTTTTATATTAGAAAAAAAAGACGCCGAAAGCTTTGTTTGGGCTCTGGGTATTTGCCATTCAATTACCTTGATAATTGGATACAGTTTGCTCTCCAAATTTCTAAAGAATTTTTCGTTAATAAATTTCATTTTAAACGCAAAGGAAGCTCTATTCAAAGGTTTTAACTTACAGGTAGGGAACCTGATCCAGTTTTTAAACTATCGGCTAAGCTTGTTTTTTTTAAGCTCTCAGCTTTCTAACCTCGGATTATTTTCTATTTCTTTAGTTTTTTCTGAAGCTATTTGGTTATTTGGGAACAGTTTAAGCCTTGTTCAGTACAGTAAAATATCTAATGAAAAAAGCCGTGAGCAGTCTGTAAGTGTTTCTTTTAAACTTGCAAAAATCAGTTTCTGGGTTACTTTGGTCTGTGTGTTGGTTTTAAGTTCATTACCGGAGTATATATATAAACTCATATTTGGTCCGGGATTTGGAGCGGCGCGTTATCCAACCCTGGTTCTTTGTCCGGGTATATTAGCTATAGGTTTGGCAATGTCCTTCAGCCATTATTTTGCAGGAATTGGAAATTTTAAACTTAATAATATTGCGGCTATTATTGGATTGACAATAAAAATTCCTGCATGTATTCTTTTAGTACCTGCATATAAAGAGATTGGTGCTGCACTGGCTTGTACACTTTCATACACAGGAAGTTGTATTTACCTTTTCTATGAATTCAACCGCAATACCGGCTTTAGAATCTCCAACCTATCAGTCACCAGAGAAGACATCACGAATTTGAAAGCACTGGCGCAAAAGAGTCCTATTTAGGAACCTTCCAATAAAGGTAAAAAGCTACAACTGAAAAAGTCATATTAGGCAGCCAGGCAGCTAACATAGGTGACATTCCGCCAGCGCCAGCCAATGTCCTGCTTAGGATCACAAAAATAATATACACAAATGCAAGTACAAAGCCATAGGCAATTTGGTATGCTGCACCCCCTCGTGTTTTTCTTGAAGCCACAATTGCTCCCATTAAGGTTAATATTATGATAGCAAAAGGATAAGCGTACCTTTCATATTTCTCCACATAATAAGCCTCGACATTTTCTACGCCTCTTAACTGAAGTAGATCTATATAATCATTCAATTCATTCAGTGTAAAAGTTTCATAAAGCATATAATTGCTTTCAAAATCTTTCGGTGAAAGGCTTAATACAGTATCCAGTTTAGGGCCACTACTTAAATATTCTTTACCATCACGAAATTCCCTGACGGTATAATAATCCAGCGACCAACATTTTTTAACATCATTCCAGACTACCCTTCCGGTCTTAATTTTTTTCTTAAGTTCCTTATCAACAATTTGCTCAATAGTAAATTGATAACCTGTCTTGGTTACATTGTTATAACTCTCCATATAGATATAACTTTCTGGTGCCACCTTCATGTGAACATTGCGTTTGTTATAAAAAAATTGCTCTTTTAAATATTGGTTTTCAAAAGCAACCCTTACTTTGTTTGCCCTCGGCACAACCCAACCTATCATTCCAAAAATAAGGACAGCTATAATGGTAGAACCCAGAAAATATGGCCACAAAATCCTCTTAAAACTCATTCCACCACTCAACATGGCTATTATTTCTGTATGAGAAGCAAGCTTTGCAGTTATAAAAACAGAAGTTATAAAAATGGTAATAGGGCTTAACATGTTTGCCATATAAGGCAAAAAATTGATAAAATATTCATTAAAAACTAAGCTAAAAGAAAGGTTCCTCTTGATAAAATCTTCGTTTTTCTCGGTATAATCAATTACCGATATTATTGATAATAGTACCATTACTACAAATATGTATGTAGTAATAAGTTTACTGATAATATACCTATCTAAGATTTTGATCATAATAAAAGCGCCACGAAGTTATGAAATAGTCAGTTAGTACACGTGCAATTTATTGGCGGATTTTGTAAAAAGCTTTGAGCGTGTTAATATTGAACATGTATGAGATCAAAAGCAGGAGTTTAGTACTTCTTAAAGGATTAGGAATATCCTTTTGTATTTTTTCTGTTTGCAGGATTGTTTATTTAATCTACAATTTCCAGGACTTTTGTTATTATCCTATCATAGACCTGCTTTGGGTTTTTACCGTAGGTGTGTGGTTTGATTCTGTACCGGTATTTTATTACAACATCATTTTAATTTTAATTTTAATCATTCCCCATCCATGGTTGTATAAAAATTGGTTTAAACAGTTTTTAATATGGGTATTCCTTTTTGGAAACAGTATTGCTACTTTTCAAAACTTTACTGATGCAGCTTATTTCCCTTACAATAAAAAACGTACTGGAGCTGAAATTTTTCATCTGGCTAAAGAATGGAATGCATCACAGCTAATATCCTATGTATTAGATTTCTGGTACATGTTCTTTATATTTTTTTTAGTTCTTTATCTAAGTTACCAGATCCTACTATCAACACTGTATAGCATCCAAAAAGAAAATAAAAAATCAATCAAGACCGAAAATTTTAAGATCCTGATTTTACAGTGGATTGGATTTATTTTATTAACAACGGGTATTACTTTAATAGGAATGCGTGGAGGATTAGGTTTAATTCCTTTGCGAACTTTTGACGCTAGCAGATATGTAAACATGGCCCTTGTTCCACTTGCCGTGAATACTCCATTGCAATTGATCAGTACAATTGAAAGCCATATAACGCCTGAATTTAATTTTCTAACAGAAGCTGAAGCCTTAAAAATTATTCAGCCAGTAAAGGTTTATAATCAAAAACCTTTCCAGAAAAAAAATGTTGTGATTATCATTGTAGAAAGCCTGGGCAAAGAATACATGGGCTTTTATAACAATGGTAAAGGTTATACTCCCTTTCTTGATTCGCTTTGCAGGATTTCTCTCACATTTAGCAATTCCTTTGCCAATGGAACAACGTCCATGGATGCTCCGCCAGCAGTATTTTCAGGCATTCCTAACCTGTTAAATGATAGTTATATTGTTTCAAGGCACAATACAAACACGCCCACCAGCATAGGGAAGCTCCTTTCTGAGCAAGGTTATAACAGCTCATTTTATCATGCAGGAGAAAACGGAACGATGGGATTTGACAATTTCATCTCCCTTACCGGAATGGGCGATTATTATGGATTAAATGATTATCCTGATAAAAAAGATTACGATGGACTTTGGGGCATATTTGATGAACCTTATCTATCCTATTTTGCAGATAAATTAACAAAAAGAAAGCAGCCATTTATAAGTTCCATCTTTACTTTATCATCACATCATCCTTATACTATTCCGGTAAAATATAAAGGCAAACTTCCGGAAGGGTCAATTCCAATTCATAAAAGTATCGCTTATGCCGATCTGTCTTTAAAGAATTTCTTTATAAAATGTAGAAAAAAGCCCTGGTTTGATAATACCCTTTTTGTAATTACTGGAGACCATACTTCTGATACAGAAAACCCTCTTTATCAGACCCCTACCGGCAGATATGCCATACCCTTTATATTTTACTATCCACAAAACTCAGGATTAGCAGAGCAAAATGAAAATGTCATGCAGCAATCGTTGTTATTGCCAACCATTATGGATTATCTGCATTATCCGGACAGCTTTAATTGTCTAGGTAATTCTGCTTTAAGGAAAGATTCTTATGCTATTTTTTATTCAGGCGGTAGCTATACACTTTTGCAAAACAATTATGCAATGGTGATGTCACCCAGCCAACAAACACATTTATATGATTATAAAAAAGATCCATATATGCTTAATGAAATTTCAGAAAATTCATTGACAAAGCAAAATATGGACCTTTTACTTAAAGCTTACCTACAGTTATTTGTAAAAAAAATGAAAGAAAATACTTTTTAAATTATTACTTTTTAGTAATTGTAAACTCTACTCTCCTATTGGATTGCCTGTTAGACTCAGAATCGTTTGCAACTAAAGGTTTATCTTCACCATAACCGACAGCCCTCAGTCTGTTTAATTCAATTCCGTTTGAAATAAGATAATTCATTACAGCAATTGCTCTTTCTTGTGATAGAACCTTATTATCTTCATTTAAACCTACATCATCCGTGTGCCCACCGATTTCTATTTCTAA
>JANYCH010000102.1 GCA_025360395.1 Cytophagales bacterium
ACAAATTGAGGCATTTCAGAAAAATGCTGAACAGTCACTTCAGGAGAAACAACAAAAACTTATGAAGCCTGTTTTGGAAAAAATTCAAAAGGCCATTGATGAAATCGCTGTAGAGAACTCTTTTACTTATATCCTAAGTTCAGATGGCGCAATGGGCCAAGTTCCTATTATTCTTTATGGACAAGACAATTTAAATGTATCTGATATGGTATTAAAGAAAATGGGTGTAACACCTCCAGCAGCTGTAGATCCTGCCAAAGCAACCTCTACACCAACTGAAACAACTCCAAAACCAAAACCAGCAAGCGGGGGAGGGGTTAAACCAATTACAACTCCTAAGCCATTGAAAAAATAATTAGACATTTATTCAAACGAAAAAAAAGACCTGCATTTATGCCGGTCTTTTTTTTCGTTTAACCTTGTCCGATGTTGTAGATTCTGAATCACTAGGGTCTAAACAGGTACTTTATTTTTCTATTCGTCAGGTTACTATATTTCTCAAATAACACTACCCATAGATTTATGACTGTTTATACTCGCTGTTCCAGGCAGTTCCATCATCACCTTTTTGCCCGTCAAGCTTTACAACAAAACTTTTAGCAGGGAAATAAGGGGTAATATGAATGTCTATCAAAACCCTGTCCTTTTGATTTGGGTCTTGTTCCAGGCGCATGATTTTGAATTTTTCTATAAGCCTGTCTGGCCCCTGGATCCCGTCAAGGAATTTTACTATCTGAGTCCTAAGGTCGCTCTCTGTTTTGGTGGTCCAGTTTTCAAATGCCCTTCTGTTCAGGAAGTCGAACAACACTTTGGTAATATGGTCAAACACCCTTACTACAGAATATGTTTGTAAGCCCAGATTGTCTCCATTAAATAATGTTTTTGCAGAGAAGGCCATTACTTTGCCATACTCATTTACCATGGGAACCAGGCCTATTTTTTCTAATTGTGATATTTCACTTTTCTTCAAATCAAAATGAACAGCATCTACCTCGTTAATCCCGCCATGTTTTTTACCTGCCGTAACCTGAGATAGCATCGTATAATACATTTTACCTGCAAGTGCAGCAGAGGGAGGAATAAATAAATCTTCCGTTTCGCCCGCCTGTTCTACTTTTCCCCGTCCAACCAGCCAGTTGCAGGTCATGATCACATTTGAACGAAAGACATCACCACCAGTAAAATTCCCATCTGTAAAGAGGTCTATCACATCGTCTGGGGTATCCAGGTCCGCAAAGTCTGTAACCAGCATTACCTTATTCTCATTGGCGATCTTTCCCCATTTTTCAATTACCATGTTAGAACCTAAGTAACCTGGGATAACCAGTAACGAATAGTTATCACGTAAATCCAGCCTGTCGAAGTTCTGTTTTAGTTCAGAAGACACATAATCAATAAACCTTGGATTGTCAAGGTCTTTCACCTGATCCAATGAAGCATTTAAGATTGTGATGTTCTTAATTTTATCAGACTCTGTATTTTTATAAAACATAGCCAGAGATCTGTAGTTTTGCTCCAGTTCTTTAAAAGCGTTCAATGCAGAACCTACGTTTTTGTATAGATTTTTCTGCGCACTTTCCGCTTTCTCTTCGCTTTTATCAATAATTTGGCTAACATTCTCAGAGTTTGTTAATAAATCCAGCCATATCTCAAGCCTCTTTTTCAATTGATCCCTTTCAGCTTTTTTCTCAGGGTCCGACATGAAAATGTTTTTCCGGGCTTTTCTTTCCGGATTCATGTTTGGTAATCCGTCAATAATATTTTCAAGGAATGCAAAACCACCAGCTTTCACCAGTTTTTGCAAGCTGGAATCTAAGTGAGATTGCGCTTCATCTCTTGTTTTAAAACCTGGTGCTTCCTTTATAATTTTATTTTCTGTGTTCATAATTAGTAGGATTATACTTCTGCGTTTAGTTCGTGAAGCAATGCTGTAAGGGCCGTGGTCAGGGCCTCTTTTGTGTCTGCATTTTCTACAATGCTTTTTAAGACTTTGTTGGTTTTAAATTGCTTTGATATTTTGCTGTATTGGTCAACTTCAGTATTAAGGTTAGTAAGAAATTTACTTTGCTCTACTATTCTCTTTACACCAAAGTCCCCAACATTGGCAAATCTGAAATCTTCTGATTTTGAAGATCCGTCTATTGTTTCAAATTCCACACTGCATTCAGGTTTGAAGTGGCTGAAAACCTCTTCTACAGTTTTTAAACCATAAACAGCTTCCGGTTTGGGAGCGTCGTTAACTGTAAGTTTCTGTACCAAAAGAGTCTTATTATTGGCAATATCAGATATTGCTTCAGAGGCATCTACTTTTACTTCATTTCCCCCAATCCCATAGTTAAACATTGACATATCCTTCAGGTTTTAAATTTCAATAGTATTGTATTCTTTTTTATTTGTGCTGATGATTTCTCCATTGCGAATTATTTTCCAGTTCAGTTCTTCGCCTTCTAATTCTTTTCCAATTCTCAATTCATCACCTTTTACTAGTTCACCTGTCACTATCATTCTGGCAATTGGCCTACGAAGCCTGGTTCTGATTACAGAAGAAAGTTGCCTTGCTCCGTATTTTGGAGTAAAGCCTGAAAGTGCCAATTCCTTTTTTGCTTCTGGTGATATGTTAAGATGAATCTCTTGTTTGTTCAGGCTTTCGAGCAAGGATTTTAACTGGATTTCCAGTATCCTAACCACATTGTTTTCACTTATGGGAGCAAAGGGAATTATTTCACTTATTCTGGCGAGAAATTCAGGACGGAAGTTTTTAGCCATAACTTCCATCAATTGTGATGAATTTGGAATATTGCCGTTTTGAAATTGGGACGAAACCCATTCACTCCCAATATTGGATGTGAAGATGATGAGTGCATTGCTGAAATCACCTTCTTTACCCAATTTGTCATGCAAGGTGCCTTCATCCATAATTTGTAGAAAGGTGTCAAATACCGAAGGATGGGCCTTTTCTATTTCATCAAAGAGGACTACTGAGTAAGGTTGTTTTCGAATTTTATTCACCAGCATTCCTCCTTCTTCATATCCAACATATCCTGGGGGTGCTCCATATAAAAGAGCCGCAGAATGTTCTTCTTTGAATTCGGACATATCGAACCTGATCATTGCTTTTTCTTCGTTAAAAAGAAACTCAGCCAAAGCCTTAGTAAGTTCTGTTTTTCCAGTTCCGGTGGGGCCAAGGAAAAAGAATGAACCTATTGGTTGGCCCTGTTTATTTATTCCGCTTCTAGACTCTAATATTGTGTCCGACAAAATTTTGACCGCATGATTTTGGCCAATTACTCTTTTCTTTAATTGTTGTTCAATGTTTAATAATTTATCACGTTCCTGAGTTTGAATCTTTCCTATCGGGATTCCCGTTTTGAATGCAATTATTGCACTTAGGTCTTGTTTTGAAACTGTTGACCTAACATTTTGAAGGATTCCTTTTAATTTATCAATTGTATTATTGATCTCTTCATAAATTTTTTCAGCGCCAGAAAGTAATTCAATAACGGATTCATTTTCTAAATGGCCAGTTAATACCGGACTGATACTGTTTATTAATTGGTAATACAACCATTTTAACTCACTTTCCTTATCTAAATCAGAAAATTCTTTATTATTAAAAACTAAATCAATTCCATCCTGAACTTTATTTATTTCCCCAAAGGACGTTTCGTTCATCATTTTTATAGCGGCCATTGTTCTGTCTAGTAGATCAATAGCTGAATCCGGAAGTTTTTTATCTTTAATATATCTTTTAGCCAGATTAACTGATTCGATGATTGTATCTTTTTCAGCTTTTATTGAATGATGACGTTCATATTTATGAATAACTGAACTTACCATTTTAGAAGCAGTAATAAGGCTAGGTTCAGATACTATTACTGCTTCAAATCTTCTGTTAATGGCAGAATCAGGTTCAATAATTTTCCGGAATTCTTCCTGAGTTGTTGCCCCTATAATTGTAAGCTCACCTCTGGCAAGTTCCGGTTTTAAAAGGTTTGAAATTGTAGAACCTCCCTGGCCTTTGTTATCTAATATGGTATGGATCTCATCAATAAATAATATAGCTTTATCGTAATTCTGAAGATCCTTTATAATATTTTTTAACCTGTCTTCTATTTCTCCTTTGTAAGATGCACCGGCAAATAATGCACCTAACTCCAATTCAAATATTATAGCTGGTTTTAACTGTTCAGGGACTTGCTGAGATATTATTTTTTGAACCAACCCATCAATGAGGGCAGATTTCCCAACTCCCGGATCGCCTATTAGCAAAACATTTGGTTTACTTCTTCTTCCAAGTATTTCAACCATCATGAGAATTTCCTTGTCCCTACCAACTACAGGATCAGTTTTTCCTTGCTTAAACCTGTCATTTTTATCAATACAATATGAAAGGAGGCTACCATTCATTGTAGTTGGTTGCGTTAAATTATTAACTGAAGTTTTAAGTGTGTTTTCAATGTTTGAATTACCAAGAAGGGACTCTATTATTTCTTTCTCTTTTAACGGTAATGATTTTAACTGGTCGACTGAAAATCCAAAACCTGGTTTAATCAATGCACACAAAACACAAATACAGTCAGTTAAATCCAAACTGAGTTTAAACCTTATATTTTCCGCCTCTTCAAATACTGAAGCTAATTTATCATCAGCAAAAGCAACTTCTGATATTTTTATGGATTTAGGGTAATCTTCAATTCGCACTTCAGACCATTCGGCAATGTAGTTCAAATCTTTACCTAATGATTTTAAAAAAGGCTGAATACCTGCATTTTTATGCATCAAGGCTTTCAGCATATGGGCTGGTGCAAATTTTTCGTTTTGAAATTCTTTTACATAAGATTGACCTATTCTTATCGCATCTTTAAGATTTTCACTATAGTTTGGATTGATGTGCATTTTAAAATATTATTATTACAACTATCTTATGTTATTTAAATCATTAATTATTACATGTAAATAAGTAACATTCTACGTTTAGGGCTATTGTTAAATAATTTGCAACATAGTGATAAATATATATAAATGTTCAATTTTTATTATAAAATACTGTTTAAAATAACAATCCAATATTGAAACAGGAAAAAGAACTAAGTAAGACCTATTTGTTGATTATTTAAATATATTTGCAACCTGCATTCAATCATTCCTTTTCCTCCTCCTGAAAAATGATTGTAGTATCACCTTAAATATTTATTTTAATATACTTTACTCCATTTTCATTAATGAAGGTAAAAGACTTATTTCTTGATAATCTTCTATTCCCGGCCTTAGCACTAGTTTTGATCAGTGTTGTTTCAATTCTAAATAGAAAATTAGCTTTTGTTAAGCTTGGCAATCTGATAATTTTAATTTGTCTGTCAAGTTTGATAATAGGTTTAGCAGGACTTTCTGTTTTGTTAAATATTCCTTTTTTGCCGTATTTATATATTTACATTTTTATTCTTTTTATTCTGATAGGATATTTTTATAAAGATTTTATTTCGGACGTTTTAATACATCCGGACGAGCAAGTAAATCACACTCTTGCAGTTGTTGTATCACTATCTGTTTTATTTATAGGGAGTTATTTGTTTTCAATTTTGTTTAACCTTAGCAATGAACTTCATTATGGATTTATTGCCAGTACATCAACTTTTTCTTTTGTTTTGCCTCTCTTTTTCAATTGGACTTTTAAGTCATTAGTCGATATCCCTTCAGGAATTTATAAGGTCTGGAAGTACAATCCCCATGTAGCAGATTATGATTATACCTCTGACACTGTTGAAAAGATAATTTTATTGGAGTTAATCTTGAGCAGAAATCCTGAAAATCCTGATGTAATTAAGGTTAAAGCAAAGGCACCAATTGGATTAATTTTTGGTAATTGGTTTCAATTATTCCTAAATGATTATAATGCCAAATATCTCGACAATCCAATAGTTTATGATGGAGGTGGAAACGAACAAAATGGATGGATGTTTTATGAAAAAAAACATTATTTCTTAGATAAAAAGTACATAGACCCTCAGATTACTATTCAAGAAAATAAGTTAAATGACCAGACTATCATAAATTGTAAAAGAGTGTCAGAATCTTACGGGATTAAAAAAAATACTAAATGAATAATCGAGACAATCATTTGGCAGTCAATTGGATTGATGGGATGAAAATTTCAAAAAATCATTTTATTCAAAGTGATAATTATTTTCAGGATTCTATAAGATTGTCGAGGAATATATTTCTTAACGATTATAATTTTGGTCTTTTAGATAATGAACAAGACCCTTCAAACACTTTTAATCTATTGTTCGATTATTCAAATGGAACCGCAGAAATAATTTTGAAAAGTTGTCATGCCATTACGAGAGGTGGAGCTATTATTGATATTCACCATGATAATCAGGTCAAGTCACAACTTTCCATATCTGGGAATACAAAAAATGAAATAAAGGAATGGTATTTAATTATATCTGTAAATCCTTTTATAAGGGTTCCAGTAGGTAGTCCTGATATAAATGAAAACCCGCCCAGGCACCCGTTTACAGATTCCAAATACGTATTAGAAGTTGTCCCTTCAGTTCAAATTAATAAGCAGGATATTGGCCTATTCAAACTGCCTATTGGAAGGATTAATTTAGTTGAAGGAGAATTAATATTGGATAAAAAATTGATGCCTCCTTGTAGTACAATTCATTGTTATCCTGAAATGAATAAAGCTTTTGAAGTTTCTGGAACCACATTTCAAAGCTTATATAATTTTGCATTGAAGGTTTTAAGAAAAATTCAAGATAAAAATAAGCCTTTGTCCATTGCCAAAAATATCCGGTTATTATGCGAAGGCATCATGAGTTTTTACGGCGGAAATTATTTTAAATTAAGGAACATTATTCCACAACAACCTCCAGTATTCTATATCGAATCATTTTCAATTTTAGCAATTACTTACCAAACAGTGTTGCAAACAATACCTTCAGAAGAAAAGGAAGAATTGATGAAATATACTTTTGAATGGTGTGACATATCCCCAGGTGATTTTGAAAACATCCTAGTAGCTGCGGTAAAAATAAGGTATGACCATTATGCTATTTCAGATTCCGTAGATAAAATTCAAAAGTTTTTAGATACTTTGTTAGTTATCTTAACCAGGATGGATAGCCTTGAGTTTGTTGGACAAAGGAAGGAAAGTATGGTTGTGACAAAGGAAATTGTTGTTCAACAGGTAGAACAACCTAAGAAAAGATGGAGCATTTTAGATTAGGTTGGGAATGAAAGCATTAAATGGTTATTTAATTGTTAAGAAGTATCTTATTTTTTTAGGATACTTTTCCACATTACTGGCTATAACACTTCTTTATAGTTATTTCTATTTTAAAACTTTTGAAAGCTATTCAATTGAATTAGAAAGAAGGCAACAGGAATCTGATTATGTAAATAATGGGAAGATTATATTATCGCATAAAATAGATAGCTTAAACAATTTTATAAAATTACTCAATACCAAACAGGTGCAAAATGAAACAGCACTTGAAAGATCCATTATTAATTTGAAAAATGGTGCAGTCCGCACTATTACGGATCTTGAAAAGGTGGATGATTATGATTTTAAACTACAGAAGACAATCATTTATAATGTTGAAGCAGCGCTTGAAATTAAAAGAAATTTAAGTCAGGCAAAAAGTGAGGAAGAAAATAGCAGAAAAAAGCTTTTTGAATGTATAGAAGCAAATAAAAAAATGAAAGAGGAGTATGAAAAATAAGGCTATGAGATTAAACTATGTTTTATTCTCATCTTCAACCCGAAATGAGAATAGTGTAGATTAAGCACTATAAAATTAAACAAGATGCAAAATCCTATTGCGAAAGAAAGAAAGTATTTGATAATCTATTTATTGGTCTTTTATATCCTTATTTCTACAATATTTTTTAAGGCTACGTATACAAATTATAAATTTCCTGAACAAAAAAACCTGCAGTCATTTAATTTTAAAAATGAAACTTTATTGGATGTGGAAAAATATGAGGCTCTTTCCGATTCAATAAATAAACTCATTACAATTTATGAACCTGGATCGAAGAAAATGCTTCATGAAAGTACCCTAAATTATGAACTGGAAGAATTGAGAAAGGATTATAACACAAATACAAATAAGGAAGATTACAAAATCCTGCATCAATTGGATGATTTTTATAGTAACCAATTTTTTGATAAGAAGGCTATTGAGAATTCTATAAAGAATTCAGAATTTTTAAAGAAAAATCTTGAAGAATGTGAAATTGGCTTTAAGCAAACACAAAATTCAATTCAGTTACAGGAGGCTTTAAAAGGTATCAAGCAATGAATTTAAGGCTGTTTTTACTTACTGCAGGAATATATTTATCATTGGCCTGTCTGATATACTTCTTAAACAGTTCTTCTAAAGACGTCACCGTTGCTGCCAATATATATCCACGGGTTGTAGAAGTCGATCAACCTATTAATTTTAAGGACAGTACTGAAAGGGCTGGTTCCATACTTTGGGAATTTGGCAATGGAGATAAATCCTATAAGTCCTCAGGTTCGTATAAATATAAAAAAGAAGGAAGATATTTGGTAAGACTTATAATAAACAAAATTAAAAGGAATACTTTTTCAATTACTGTTAGAAAAACTGAAATAGCAGCTCCCCAAATTCAGCCATTATCAATATTTGGAAATCGAGTAGGAATAGTAGGACAGGAAATCCATTTTAAATTGCTAGGTCCAAAAGTAGACTGGAGTGAATGGTATTTTGGAAAATCAGGAAAGGTGGAATCTCGAGACCAGGAGACATTTCATACATTTTCTGAAGTTGGAGAATATAAGATCAAGGTTTTAACAAATCTTAATCCCCAAATTGCCCTTTATCATAATATTAAAATTATACCCCAATATAAAACGACTGAGATAGTTTCTTTAAAAAAGCAAGAACCAAAATCTACAGGCAGTTCACCTGATAAATTATTAATGGCATTCCAGGAAATTGCCAATGGTGGTAATTTAAGTAGTATTTATAATCAAATTGTGAAACTTTATTTATGTTCGAATTTGCATGTAAAGGTTTTGGTAAATGGGAAATCGACAATTGATCTTTACAGTTATTGTCAGAGCCTCCAACTCGGGCATGAGGTTAAAATTGACCAGGTTACACCAGAAATTGACCCTAAATCAGGATGCGCAGGAAAGATAATTGTACAACAACATTAATTTTTGGTTATTTAAATTCTAAGTGCTTTTTACCTCTTATTACTGCAGGGATTTTTATGGGGGTAATTTTAAATGCCTATTCCCAGGAAATGCCACAACCTCCCAAGGTCAGAAAATCTTCTGAAGTCACCTTAAAAGTAAAGAAAGTTCCTTATGCATTTGAGTACCCTACGGATCCACTTTTATTAAAAGTAGGTGAATCTGCGGATAAGCCATGGAAAGTATATTCTGAAGCTAATGGTAACCAAACTTTTTCAAATCCAAACCTACACACTCCTCTAAATAAGATCAATTTTTTGGATAGTTTCTATGTAAAAAATGAAACTAAGGATGCTTTAGAACTCATAAAATGTACGCCAGGACTTTTGATAAACAATTCTCTGCAAGTAGCAGATAATCAAAAAATAGTGTGGAATGGTTGGATAGAGAAATCAAAATTACTTTTGTCAGAGAAAAGTTTTTTAGATCCTAACAATAGAAGACCAATTAAATCATTGACAATTGCCAATGGACATGAGGTATTAGTATCATTAAAGGAAGGGACCAATCTGAACAGTTTAAAAGTTTATAATGGTCCTACAACAGATACAGAAATAACTAAGAAAATATTATTTGGAGAGGTTGTATATGTTTATAAAGAATCAAAAGATAGGGTTTTAATCGGCAGAAGCCCATCTTTCAAATCTAATTTAACTGAAGAGATTTTAACTGGCTGGGTTTTTAAAGACCTGGTTCAAAATTACGGCCAAAGACTAAATTTAGAAACCAATTATTTTCAAAAAGAAGGCCGGAATCTTTTATATCAATCAAAAGATTCCTCGATATTAAAATTATCAGGATCACCTCAAGGGCATATTTTGAAGGGAAAAGAATGTGAAATTTCGAAAGCTTTTCAGAAAAATTTACCTGTATTTAAATATGAAACAATATTAAATGGAAAGGAAAAAGTAAGCGTTTTTCAGACAGGTACAATACTGAATGTATTCGATAAAACTAAAAGTTTTATTTACAATGTAAATGGAGCCAAAATCAGTTACACTGACTTATGTGAAATGCATGAAAAATCTAAAAACATAAATATTGTTTTAGCAATAAACCAGGCAAGCGATTCTAAAGAGTATATGCTTGCATTGAACAAAGCCTTGCAAGAACTTTCGGTGCTATTTGAGCAGAAAGAAGATGATATAAAGTTAATGTTTGGCGTAACAGACTGTAATTCATTAAGTGGATCATTCAAATTAGATTTAACAACAAAATATCCTGAAATAACAGATGGTATTGCGAAAATGCTAAGAAAGGGTATTGAGGAAAAAAATTCAGGGTCTTTAAATGGCTCAATAATAAATGGATTGATAAATGCGTCAAAACTATTAAAAGGTAGGGAGTATGAAAATAATGTAATAATACTGGTAAGTAGCCAAGCCGATAATATAGCCATTGAAGCTGCCAATAAAGTATTAAAGGAATCTGCAATGAATGAATTGGCAAAACTAAATGGCCGGTTGCTTTTTATGCAACCTTACTGCGGTACCAACCCTTCGTACGCTGGTTTTGTGCAACAAGCCAAAATGCTGATTAAATCTTCCTCTGAGAAGAAAGCCGTTTTAAAAAGAGAGAAAATGGTTGGAAATGAAAGGGATAATTCAAACCTTAATATTTTCAGGCCTATTTTAAATGGATCAAACAATATCTATTGTCTTGATTATCCGTTAAACGCTAATAATCAAGGCGTTCTTATTTTTCCCACCATTGGCAACAAGATAGAAGATAAGGCATTTCGGGCAGGGTTGGATACATTGCTTTGCCAGATTGTAAAAGAAAATGAGAACATCATTGCCACCCTTAACCAGGTTTTTGAGAGCCCCAATTCTTATAATGTTAAGATAAACCATTTGTTTCAAAAGTATTATTCCCGCTATAAGCCTTTGGCCTCAGACTTGCCCACCACTCTTAAAAATATGAGTTACCAGTATTTTGCGCCAGGTTATATTTCTTATACCGAAAGTGGAACAAGGCCAGTAAAACAATCTTTGTTCCTTTCAGAAGCTGAATATGATGAAATTGTGAATTTGTTTAAAGACCTGCTTACAGATCAGATTGGTGTTGGTTATGATATGAAATCCAGAACTGCTAGTTACCAGGCTATTTTGAAGATAATCAGGCGGTATTCTGACGAGAGGCAAACACATTTGAAGGAGTATATAAGTTTTGCAGATTTCTTTGAAGAGATAGTTGGGTACAGGCCTGAAAATAATCTGTTAAAAAAATATAAAATAGCAGACCTTATCGCGACCAATTCGCAAATAAAGGAAGACATGAAACTGTTGGTTGCATATTTAAATAGCCGGTTTCTGCTTTTTTATGAAATCAAACAGTTGCCGGGACAAGGATTTTCCAGTAATGGAATGAAATATTACCAGGTTCCTGAAAAATACTTGCCATAAATGAACAGGATTAGCAAAGGACTATTAGACGGGCTTCAGCAGGAAATACTGGATTGGAGAAATGATTACCTGGCTGAAAACCTTACCTCTTACCTCGTCAACCGAGGGATAAATCCAGAGCAGATAATCCTTGAAAACCAGGGAACTGCCAAACGTTCTTACCGCAAAGAAGTATCAGGTTTTAGAACTGAAACATCTGATTACGACAACAGGGATTACTTATACCTGCAAACCAATAAAGAAGGTTTTTACGATTCCCTGCCTCAAAATATTTTTCACCAGCCAGGCAAGGGCAGGACCGAAAAAAATACAGCAGAAACCATTGAGGAAATCAGGAACCATAAACTTGAAGAGGCTGAGGCAAGAAAATTTTTTTTACCCTTTGAATATGGTTTTCAGCATATACGGTTGTTGCTGAAACTATTTGAGCAGGATTTTGAAAAGCAGTCCGGACATGGAAAACTGTTGGCGGTGTTTTCAGAACAATTCCCGGTTTTAAAAAGGCTTGAGCCTTTTCCTGCCTATATTTTTCTGAGGCTTATTCCACTTATTCACCGCATCAGGAATGATTTCAGGTTGGTAGAAGAATGTCTTGAAATGCTATTTGATGTAGCTTTTGAAATTAATATGGTTTATGGACAGAATCGGAAAAGTACCTTTACCACTGGAGTTAATTTAGGCGAATGTGGGTTAGGAGTGGATATGGTTACAGATGGCATTATTGCGGACGGAGATCCCTCGCTATTAATAATTATAGGTCCGGTGAAAAAACAGCTTTTATCAGAATTTATAAAAGGAAGAAAGTATTATTTGTTAGTTGACGAATTGCTGGGGTATTTGGTAGGAGTAGAGTACGAGGTTTGTACGGAAATAACTTTTGATGGAGAAGGTGAGAAAGTGAATTTAAATGAAGCTTTTTTAGGGTTGAGTTTAGTTTTGTAGGTGTCGTTTTAAGGAGTCATGCAAGATGAGAAATCAACTTCCTTTATAAAAATGCGGGCAAGGCAATCTTTTCATTGGTTTTGCTCCTTTATGGTGCTTGTGAATAATGTAGGTCAGGTTAATTTCATGGGCACCTTTAGGCATTGCGCTATGAAGTTTTGAAACAACAAGGTCATAACTGTAGCCAACTCCAAAATCAGAGAAATGCCATCCCACCTGGAAAATCATAGATTCGTTATTCTGAATATCTGGCTGGTATTGCTTCATAGGAATTCCCCTGTACCAGATTCCACACAGCAATTGGTCGTATTGTCCATAAACGCCAATATCAACCTGGTCTGATTTTCCTTGAAATTTGTAAATGAAGGTAGGGGTAATGCTGATATCTTTTTCATCTTCCAGGTAAGCCATGTGTTTATTATGGACGAGAGGTATTTTATAACCACCCACTACTGAATATTTGACAGGAAGCCTACTCGATGTACCGATAACATATGATTGGTTTGGGCTATTTACATGGTTAGAAGCTAAACCCACCCATAAGTTCTTCGAATAGAATATAGTCCCCAGACTTATATCAAGCATGTTTTTTCTTGGGTTGGTCAAATCTTCGCCGGAAGGAGAATTTGCATCATATCCTCTGTTAGTATATTGGTCAGTAAATGTTTTATCGCCAACATTCAGGGCTTTTGTTACCATACCAGCCTGGGCTCCAACCCTAATCGTGTAATTCTCACTTAAATGAAGTTCATGAGAATATAAACCTTGTACTTCAGTTGTGTTGTAACTCCCGCTTCCCTGCCTGTCATGTGTTACCATTAAACCAATACCACTTCTTAACTGATTAAAATAGCTGTCATATGTTAAACTATATGTGTTGTATTTAGCATCAAGGCCAGGCCATTGCCACCTATTCTGTGTGATGATCCTGTGATGGTGGGCACTACCTGCAAAAGCGGGGTTCAGATATAGTGGTGAAGAGTAGAATTGAGAGAATTGTATATCCTGGCTGTTTCCCTGCATAAAACAGAACAAAAAGGCTACCAAAATTGTACATCTGCAAGTAATATTTTTGTAATATTTACTCATTTTTGACTGCTTTAAAAGGTTGCACTGTATGTATGTTATTCGTAAAATTAACTAACGAGGTTACATTTACAATGATTTTAAACAGATAAATAAGTTTTGCTAAACAATTTGTTTTTAAATTTTGTTTCATTTTTTTTACCTTTTCGTACTGTTCCCGTATACAAACAGTATGTACTTTTAAAGAACATTATGAAAGCAACAGCTATAGAATCTAACGCTCGTTTACTTTACTTTATCATTTTTTTTACAACGATTTTTATAGGTTCTTTCAATGTAAAGGCTACTCATATTGTTGGGGCAACATTAAACTACGAATATGTGAGTGGCAATAAATATAAGATTTCGGTGCTTCTGTATCGAGATTGTCGTACAACAGTTCCTCCTATTCCAGTAGCTGCGCCAAATGATATTAAAATAAATGTTCGCCGGAGCGATGGTAAAACTTTCAGGATCCAAATAAACAAAACGAGTAAAAGAGTTCTTCCCGTCCCACTTCCAGATGACCCCTGTGCCCAGCCACCAAATGTCGTGGTCTGCGTTGAAGAATACTTATATACAGCAGAATTTGATCTGTTTGAAAGTGGCTTTGACCATTATCTGTTTTTCTCTCTTTGTTGCAGGAACAGTACCATTACAAATCTTGCCCCGGAGCAACAAACTGAAACTATATATACAAAAATTCCTGATAGGGCAATAGATACAAACCAAGCTAACGCTCAGTTTGTTAATCCCCCTCCATCTTATGTTTGTGGTGGAAAAAAAGTTACCGTGCCCCATGCTGCTACAGATGCTGATGGAGATGTTCTGAAATACAGTTTATATACACCAAATGCTGGTCCACAGAATAAAATACAGAGTGACATATATATTCCTACCGTAAGCGCTGGTCTGCCAAATTTTGTTCCTGTAACCTATTCTACAGTCAATGGTGCCAATTTCAGTGGCCAAAGTCCCATGAATGCCAAAGAATCCATAGACAGTACCAACGGCGATTTGACATTTATTGCCAACAACTATGGACAATTTGTTGTGGGTGTTAAAGTACAGGAATACCGCAATAATAAGTTGATCAGTGAAACGCTTCGTGATTACCAGTTTAATATTGTAAGGTGTCCCCCACCTGCCAAAGCAGTTTTGGCCCTGTCTGATATATGTAATTCATTAAGAGTCCAACCCTCCAACTCTGGAATTGATTATCCTGAAACAGGATTTTTCTGGAATTTTGGTGAAGCTGCGAAAGCGCCTAAAGATACATCTTACAGCAGAAGCCCTTCTTATACCTACACTAAAGCGGGAACATATACTATTAAACTAATTGTAAATCCTTTTACCAAATGTGCTGATTCAACAACTAAAACCATCCGTGTTTCTCAGCTTAAAGCAGCATTTACGTCTTCAAGGGACACATGTGCAGGCTTTCCTGTTGATTTTACTGATAAATCCACATCATCAGTCAACACTCCAATAACCAACAGAGATTGGAATTTTTTAGATGGTTCAACCAGCACTCAAACAAATCCTACACACATATATACTAAAGGTGGTAATTATAATGTACGTTTCGTGGTTACCAATGCTATTGGTTGCAAAGACTCAGTTACCAACATTGTAAAAATCATCCAGGAAACTCCTGTCGCTGTCGCTGGGTCGAATGATACCCTTTGCAAAAACGATCCCACTGCACAACTAAAAGGAATTGTAAACAATGCTGGTGGCGGTATCTGGAAAGGCGGAGCAGGTACATTTAATCCTGATAATATTACCCTTAATGCAAAATATACTCCCCATGCTGATGAATTGAAGGCTGGCTTTGCAGATCTAAAACTTGTAACAACAAAAAACGGCAAATGTGGCAGTGATTCTACGAAAATAAGACTTGTATTTACTGATGCACCTTCTGTCACACCTGCCATTATTCCATATTCCCCTGTTTGTGGAAATAATCCAAGTATGGACCTAAGAGGAAGAGTTTTACCTGCAAATTTTGGGATTATTTGGTCTGGAAGTGGCGGAACCTTTGACTCACCAAATAATCCATTTGCAGTTTATACTTTGTCCCCAGCAGAACTTGCAGCAGGGAAAGTTACTCTTACTATTACTTCAACTAAAAATGGAAAATGTTTACCAGCAACTGCAAATACCACTGTTACTATAAATCCTCCACCGGTGGTCAGTGCAGGTAATGACACTTCTGTTTGTATCAATGCTGCTGATGTAAACTTAAGAGGAACAGTGACGGTTCCGACTAAAGTGCTTTGGTCTACTAATCAGGGAGATGGAACATTTATTGGTGGTAATACTTCTCTTAATACAATCTATAGGCCAGGACCTGGAGATTTAGCAAAACAGCCTCCTATAATAGAAGTTTTCCTTTCAACTAATGAGACCCCAACCTTTACATATCCACAGAACTGTAAACCGGTAAAAGACACGATGTACATTAGTTTGATCCCTGCTTCGAAAGTCAGTGCCGGAGGTAACCAAACAGTTTGTTCTAATAACCCAAATGTATCATTAAAAGGAAGTGTCACATTTCAGAACGGTGCAGGTAAAGGGACATGGGTTGGAGGAAACGGTACATTTAACCCGGACCGTACGTCTTTGAATATTACTTATACCCCAACAGCTGCAGAGATTGCTGCAAAAAGCTTAAAACTATACCTTACTTCTAACAATCCTGACAAATGTTTAGATGTGACTGATTCGGTCACAATAACATTTTCTCCCTCCCCGGTTGTTGATGCAGGGCTTCCTGACAACTTTTGCAAAAACAATCCGGCTATAAAATTAAAAGGTGTTGTGGGGCAAGGTTCCAGTACAGGCGTATGGTCCGGCGGAAAAGGTACATATGCTCCCGATTCAGCCAATTTAAATGCCATTTATACCCCAACGGCTTCAGAGCTTGCAGCTGGGAAGGTGAAGTTTACTTTAAAGTCAACAAATAATGGTAAATGTGCCCCTGTTTCAAATACGGTAACTCATATTTTTAATGACCTTCCAAAAATTGATGCAGGACAACTACTGGTGGCATGTAAAAATAATTCTTCTATAAAGTTGAATGCATCCATTATACAGGGAGCAAAAGGAGTGAAGTGGAGTGGTGGAGCAGGTAAATTTACCCCAAGTGATACTGTATTAAATCCTGTTTATCAGCCAACAGCTGCTGAAGCAAATTCAGGTAAAATAGTGTTTACTGCAACAAGCATAGGCAACGGTAATTGTAATCCTGTAACCGATACAGTTTCGGCCCGGTTCATAGATTCCCCAACTGCTAGTGCCGGAACAGCAGGTCCTGTTTGTGCCAATAACTCTAAAATTAGTTTAAGTGGAACTTCCTCCACAGGTTCGGGAGTCTGGAGCAGCACAACGGGGGGCAATTTTGTTTCAAGTGCCAACGATTTAGTTACTTTTTACATACCATCTAAAGCTGATAGTTCAATTGGAAGCGTATTGCTGACATTAACCTCTGCAAATAATGGATTATGCCAGTCTGTAAAATCTAACGTTACTGTAACCATTACGGCGGCTACAATAGTGGTCGCAGGGCCACAACAGGTAAATTGTGCAAACAACCCCAATATTAAACTGGCTGGATCTGTTAATGGGGGGGCTTCAACCGGTATATGGTCTGGAGGGACAAACAATTTCCCTTCAGGAAATACAAACCTTACAGGCACTTACGTTCCTTCGCCACAGGAAATTTCTAAGGGTAAAGTATTGCTGACTTTAAGCAGTACAGGAAATTCAAATAATACATGTGTGGCTGTATCTGATACAGTTACTTTCTATTTTTCTCCAGCACCAATTTTAAATGCTGGTGGTGACAAAAGTGTTTGTGGTGATTTAACTCCAGTTGATTTGACTGCTACCGCAAGCAGCCAGATAACTTCAGTTGTTTGGTCAACTGATGGCAATGGAACCTTTACTAACCCCAACAATCTTGTAACAACATACAAACCTACTATTCAGGATCAGGATAAAAATTCAATAAAGTTAACACTGACTTCAATTGCCCAGGGAAATTGTAAACCAGTCAACCAAAGCCTGAACATAATTTTTACCACTAAGCCGGTAGCAAACGCAGGTCCAGATTTTAATTATTGTACAACTGACAGCCTTCTTCAATTGTCAGCTACCGGATCTCCTGGGACATGGTCTGCAACAGGTGGAGGAGATTTCACTCCCTCTGCAAGTTCGCTTAATGCCAAATACAAACCTTCAGCTTCAGATATTTCCAACAAGGCCTTTACTTTAAAATTTAGCACTTTGGTTTCCGGACCATGTGCTTCTGTAAGTGACAATGTGAACATTAAAGTACTTGATGGTCTTCAAACCACTTTTACAGCTCCTACATCTATTTGTGCTGGACAATTGATCGCCCTTTCTTCACCAAAAGTTAGTGGTGTGAGGGTTAAATGGTCATCAACAGGCAGTGGAACATTTACCCCGGGAGATACGGCACATAATGCCACCTATTCACCATCGCAAACTGAGATAAAAAACGGGAATGCATCTTTATCTCTGGAAGTTATAACTCCACAATGTGGAAATGCAACTAAAAATTTCAATGTTAAGATTGCTCCGAAATATGATGTTACGGCAGGAGGGAACCAGCAGTACTGTGCAGATATTACTTCAGTATCTCTTTCTGGTACAAAATCTGGAAATTTCCCGGTAAAATGGAGTTCTAACGGATCTGGAAGTTTCTCACCTAATGATACTTCTCTGGTAGTAAATTATATACCTTCAAAATCGGACTTAAGTACAAGTGGGTTTAAACTGACCTTAACAAGTAAAGGCACCGGATGCCCGAACAATGCCAGTACAATTGACATCTCCATTCTTACTGCACCATTAATTGAGGCAGGAAATGACATTGTGATATGTAACGATACATCAACTGTGGCTTTGAACGGAGCTTTGCTTAATAATAAAGCGACTGGTGGTTTTTGGACAACCAACGCTGGCGGAACTTTTAACCCTAATGCTTTATCGGCAAGTTATTCACCTAAATCAGGAGAAAAAGGTGTTTTTAAATTCTTTATCACAAGTACAGGAAATGGAATTTGCAAAGCAGTAAAAGATTCAATTAAAGTAACGATCAATGACAGGCCGACAATTGATGCTTTATCAGGAACCAAGATTTGTGCTGATGCTGATACCATAAAATTGTCAGTTAAGGCTACAAACAATACTGGTATCCAATGGAGTAAAATACAGGCATCGGGAACTATTAAAAACGACAAAGATACTTCAACAATATATCTGGTTGTTCCGGCAGATAGAAATGCAGGTTTTGCTTCTTTTAAAGTTAAAACTGTTCAAGGCGCTGATAAGTGTAAACCAGTTGAGGATCAGGTCGTATTTGATATCACACCTCCAACGGTTGTTTCAGCAGGAGGAAATGTGAGTTATTGCGCCAATTCAGCTGCAATTCCATTGACAGCTAATGTCACAGCTGCTTCTAAAGTGGCCTGGAAAACGTTAGGAAACGGAACATTTACTGACCCCGCTGCTTTTACCACCTCTTATAGACCATCCAAAGACGATGCTGCGAAAGGAAAAGTGGATGTGGTTGTTACTGCTTTGGCCACCAATATTTGTAAAGCGAAGAACGATATAGTTACTATTACTTTAACCCCTGAACCAACGGTAACAGTACCGTCAGATTTTGATGTTTGCGCAGACAGTTCTTTTATCAAACTAGATGGTGTTTCTTCAACAGGTTCCGGCAATTGGTCAAGCAATAGTGGAAATAACTTCTCCCCGAATGCAGCTTCTCAATCAGTGAAATTCGTTCCTACAGCCGCAGATATTGTTAAGGGCAAAATCACTTTTACTTTCAGTTCTAAAAATAATGCTTCCTGTGCACCGGTAAGTAAGAATGTTGTGGTAACCATAACACCAGCACCTAAAGTTACTGCAGGTTCTGACCAGGAAGTATGTGCTGATATTTCAGAAGTTAACTTAACAGGAACTGTTACAGTAGCCGGTGGCGTATCATGGACAAGTTCTGGTTCCGGAAAATTCAACTCAACTAACACATCAACAGGATCCTCTGCAACAGATGGTTATATCTTATCCTCTTTGGATACTTTGGCACGTCAGGTAACCCTGACTATTACCACTACCAATGCAGGAAAATGTAAACCGGTCAGCGATCAAATAGTTATAAAAATCACTCCTGCCCCTTTTATAGATGCTGGTCCTAAAACAATGACTCAGTGCGGAGATAAAACTTCGGTAGATTTATCAGGGTCTTTTGGAAATGCTAAAAACGGTAAATGGAGCGCCAGCGGTAAAGGTAAATTTGCCCCGACTGATTCTTCAAAAGTAGCAAGCTATTTAATTACGAGTGAAGATGTAAGCAATGGAAAAGTGAACATAGTGTACACAACCAGTGGTGTTGGGAAATGCAGAGTTTACCGTGATACCTTAAGTTTAAATATTACCCCGGCACCTAAGGTTTCGGTAAGTGGAAATAGAGAAGTTTGTGCTGATAAGGACACTGTTCATCTATCTGGTACCAAAACTGCTGCTCAGGGGGTCCTTTGGTCTACTACAGGCAAAGGTATAATTTCTCCTAAGAGTGATTCAACCAACATTGTTTATAAGCTTACGCAGGAAGACAAAAGGAATGGAACTGTGAAATTTGCAATGGCAGCTACCGGCATCGGGACGTGTAATAAGGTTGCAGATTCCTTGGTAGTTTCGATAGGAGCAGCCCCAACCGTTGATGCAGGCAAAAGCGAGGAGTTTTGTGCCTCAACTAACAGCATAGATTTGACAGGATCAATAACTGTAGCAAATTCAGGTGTATGGAAAACTTCGGGCTCCGGAACATTTAGCGACAGTACAGATCTTTTTGGAAAATATTTTCCATCACCATCTGACAAACTTCTGAAATCTGTGGTTTTGACTCTTACTACAAAAGACAATGGTTTGTGTAATCCTGTAAGCAGTAAGGTATCTTATACTTTTACACCAATACCTGAAGTAACAATAGGAACAGACCAGACAATTTGTAAAGATGCTGGTAAAGTAACCCTGAATGGTTCGTTTAAAAATGCAAAGGGGGCATCATGGGTACCTGTAAATGGTAAAGGAACTTTCTCACCTGACAATTCCCAAAGCATTACTTCTTATGTTTTCGATTCTTCAGATGTAACAGGAAACAGCTTTGTATTGAATTATGTGACTTTTGGAAATGGTGTTTGTAATCCTGTAAGTAAATCTCTTACTGTCAAGTTTACCCCTACGCCTGTGGTAAGTGCGGGAAATACAACCGGGATTTGTTCAGATGCACCCAGTATTATACTTAACGGAACAGTGCAAAACGCTGGTGGAGGCCAATGGAAAACTTCCGGAAGCGGATCTTTAGTTTCCAGCGGTCAAGGTTTACAGGCCAGTTATATCCCGACTTCCACAGATATAATAAACGAGAAGGTAAAGTTCTATCTGACCAGTAAAAACAACAATGGTTGCAAGGCCTATACTGACAGTATTGAAGTGCCAATTACCAAAGCACCAACAATAGTTTCAATACCTTCACATACAATTTGTGCCGATTCAGCAGGTGTTCTTATTTCGCCATCATTGTCTGGTAATGTTAACAGCATATTTTGGTCAACCGCATCAGGTCAAGGAGGTTTTGTACCATCAAATACTTCACAGAATGTTACTTTTAAACCATCGCAGACACAAATTGCCAATGGAAAAGCAACTGTAACCCTGGTCGCAACAGGTGGTGGTGTATGTATAAATAGCCAGGCAAAAGCAACGTCTACCATAAGCATTACACAAAGCCCTGCATTGACCTTAACAGACGTATCAACATGTCAGGGAAGTACGGATGTGGAATTAAATGCAGTTCAGAACAATGACATTGCTACTGCATTTAAATGGACTTCACTTGGCGGCCCTATTGCCGGAACATTTACAAACGAGAATTCTCTTTCAACAATCTATAAAACATCTCCGGGGGAGCAGGCATTACTGAATGGAGAAGTTCAGATCCTGTTTGAAACTACAAGTCAGGGTCAATGCAAGCCGTT
Source organism: Cytophagales bacterium (assembly GCA_025360395.1). GTDB lineage: Bacteria > Bacteroidota > Bacteroidia > Cytophagales > UBA9547 > UBA9547. Next base: position 21,732 of record JANYCH010000102.1, read on the forward strand.
TAGAGATACCATCACCATTCGTTTGCAGGAAACTCCCTTAGTAGACGCTGGTTTAGACCAGACAATCTGTACAAATGTAGATTCAGTACGTTTAAACGCAAAAGGCTCTGTTGGTTTTTGGAGTAAAATCGGGACTGGAACCGCTGGTATATTCAAACCAAATGCTTTTGCTTTAAGTAGCTCCTATTTTCCTTCCAAGGATGATTATACCAACAAAAAGGTGTCACTTGTATTCACATCTACTCCAGGAGGAACCTGTACTCAGAAAAGCGATACTGTAAATATTACCATAAATCAAGGGCCAACTTTTAACCCGGGTTCTGACAAAACTACCTGTGCCAATGCTGGACCAGTGAATATTAATGCCAATAACTCAGCTGGTTCAACTGTTTCCTGGATTACTGATGGAACAGGTGCATTTGGGGATAGTTTATTATCTTCTACAACTTACACTCCATCTCAATCTGATATAGCAGCAGAAAGTATCTCAATAAAAGTCAAAGTGCTTGATGATGCCAAAATTTGTAAGCCGGAATACAAAAAGTTTAATATTATCATAACTCCAGCCCCACAGGTATTCAGTGGTTCTGATTTTGATGTTTGTGGAAATGCACCAAGTGTTCCTATTACAGGGAAGATTTCTAAAGCAAGTATCGGTGCCGGAAAATGGACAGTGCTTTCTTCAGTTCCAGGACAATTCAAATCGACTGGTAATAATGTATCTACTTTGTTGTCTGAAGATTATGTCCCTTCAGCACAGGAAAAGCAAAATACTTTCACCACCCTGTTATTTACTTCAAATAATAACGGTTTCTGTAAACCGGTATCTGATACATTAAGGATCAATTTTACTCCATCACCAACTGTTAAAGTTAACCTGCCGATAGATCCTGTTTGTGGTGATACTGCTTATATTCCTTTAAATGGAAAGGTTACAGTAGTGACAGGTGGTCAATGGACACACAACGGGCTTGGTTCATTTACAGATACAAATCAGGTAAGTACCAGGTATGTTCCAAATGATGATGAAAGAGTTAATGGAGCCAAAGTTAAATTTACCCTGACTTCTTATGCCATAGGGACTTGTATCTCTGAGAAAGATAGCTTTGAAATGCAAATCAAACCAAGGCCAACCTTAAATCCAGGACTGGAAACAACTGTTTGCGGCGATACTTCTTTTATATTGTTGAATGGAACGGTTTCGAATGTAGGAGGGGGAGTTTGGTCTGTTGAAAAAGGTTCTGGCAAATTCAGTTCTAATCAAGCTACAACTTCAAACCTTAATGATAAATATATTCCATCTGCAACTGATATAGTTTCAGGACAAGTATTGCTAAGACTAAGCACCATAGGGAATGGAAATTGTAAACCATTGGCCGATTTTAAAAAAATCACCTTGACACCTACACCTAAAATAGATGCTGGTACAGATTTTAGTGTTTGTTCAAATAACAGGCTTTTAAACCTGGAAGGTTCTATTGTAAGGGTTGCCAAAGGTGGTAAATGGAGCAGTTCTGGTTCTGGACAATTTCTGACGACTAAAGATTCCCTGATAACCAGTTACAACCCATCCTCACAGGATTCTTCAAATCAGAAAGTAACATTCTTTTTAATTTCTACAGGAAACGGGGCTTGTAAACCTTCCAGGGATACTTTGAATGTGAAATTAACAATGGCACCAGTTTTAACTGTGAGTGTTCCTGCCAAAATTTGTGCTGATTCTAACTCTATCCTTCTTTCAGGAAATGTGAGTGGGGGGGCAACTTCGGGATTATGGTCTTCTACAGGTAAAGGTGTAATATCTGAGCCTTCTGCTTTAAATACTATTTACAATTTAAGTGAAGCCGATAAAACTGTGGGCAATGTGGTCTTCATCTTTTTATCAGATAACAATGGAAACTGTAAACCTGTCAGCAAGCAAGCCCAGCTTAATATAGATCCAAGGCCTGTAATATTTGCCGGAAATGATACGACTGTTTGCAGCGATAATAAACTCGTCCAGTTAAAAGGAACCAAAAATGCTGTAATTACTGCAACAAATTGGCTAACCTCCGCATCTCCAACCTTCACTACCCCTTCTTCTAATCTTACCGTTAGTTATGCACCGGTAGCTGCAGATGTGAAAAAAGGAGCTATTGTGTTTGTATTACAGTCCACTGCTCAAGGTTTGTGTAAACCAGTCAAAGATGTAAAAGTTCTTAATTTTCAGGAAGCACCTGTCGTGACTGTAAATGCCGGTCTTCCTAAGACTGTTTGTGCAAATAATTCTGCAATCGAACTTAGTGGGAAAGTATTAAATGCCAACAGATCAGTTTGGGCGTCCCTTACAACTCCATCTGTAAACAGGGGTACTTTTGAAGATTCTATGAAGGTAAACTCAATCTTCCAGCCATCAATTAGTGAATTGGGCAATGGAAAAGACAGTTCTAAAGTAACGCTTCGTCTTACCGCTTATAATACAGTAGGGCAATGTACCAGTGGTGCCAGCAGCGATGTCATGATAACAATCCTGCCTATTCCTACGATAGAGTTTAATGCCCCGGCTGATACCGTTACAGCTTGTGCAGATAAGGACACTGTCTTTGTAAGTGCAGTGGCAAAAATTGCCGGAAAAATTGTACCAGGTTTTTGGGCTTCTTCAGGAACTGGTGTTTTTGAAACAAATGCATTTATTTCAAACCCGGTTTACAGGTTCTCTCAGGACGATAGAAAAAGAGGGCAGATCGCCTTGATATTTAAATCAGATGGAAACATAGGCTGTGATACAGTTTCTAAGGTTAAAATAATCAAATTGATTCCTGCTGTACCTACGGCAGATGCTGGCCCTGATCAGGAAATCTGCAAGAACAATGCTACATTTAATCTGGAAGGTGCAATAACCACCGCGACCAAATCAGGCTGGCATTCTTCTTCTCCTGTTAGTAAAATACTTCCCGATTCTAATCAGTTGCAGATAGCTGTTGTTCCTCTTAAAAGTAATCTTGACGCAGGTGCTATAAAAATGAAATTGAGGACACATGGTCCGGCAACATGTAAAGATGTTACAGATGAAATGTTTGTAAACTTCACTGAACCTCCTGTCGTGACAATTCCTGCTAGGGCAGTAGAAATATGTTCTGACAGCGATTCTCTTCCACTTTCAGCAAGTATCAAATTTGCAACAGGTGGTATCTGGACAACAACAGGTTCTGGTAATTTCCTACCATCTACCACTACAGTGAATGCAATTTATGTAGCTTCTGCGTCGGATAAGGATAAAGGATCAGTTAAACTTAAACTTACAAGCACAGGTATTAGAAATTGCAATGCTGTATCAGACAGTATTCAGGTAAACATACTCAAAGCACCTGTCGTATCTGGTTCCGCTGAAAGTATTTGTGTTACCCCAAAAGGTATAGCTTTAACTGGTAAATCTTCAACCGGTTCTGGTGAATGGAAATCCTCCGGAACAGGATCTTTCTCTCCAAATGCAAAATCTGATTCAGCAAGGTACTTTCCAGGTTTTGATGATTTCACTAAAGGGCAAATTCAATTATCCTTTACTACAGCTGATAACAAATCCTGTAAACCAGTTTCTCAGGCAGTTGCCATTAATGTAAGCCCAGTGCCAATTGCAGATGCAGGCAAGGACCAGAAAATATGCATTGGAACAGGTACTCAGATTGCCGCCCTTGCTAAAAATAATATTGTAAAATATTCCTGGACCCAACTTCCCGCTAATGCTTCTGTAGCTGATAATATGGTATTAAGTACCGGTAATTTAAATGCCAATGCCCTTTTTAAACTGGAGGTGACTGATAATAAAGGTTGTAAAAATTCAGATACGGTATCTGTTACAGTTATGCAAACCCCTGTCCTTGAATATCCATCTCCTTTCTGTGCATTTGACCTGATAAAACCTATCTCTAATAAGATTCCAAAAGACACAATTGATGGGGCATTTCAATGGTTCAGAGAAGATGACCTTTTGGTGTCACAAAATCACTCTTCGATAGTTCCAGATCAAAAGGGTAATTATGTAAACATGTTCTCAATTTATAACTGCTCAGTGAAAGCAGCTACAAAGGTTAATCCAGTGCCTTCTATAAGCGGTATTAACAAATACCTCTGCCAGAATACACCAACCACTGTTGGAGTCAACTTAGTAGAAAATAAAGGTTATGACTGGACTTTCAGGGCATATGGGAAACCAAATATCAATATCCTGCCAGATGTTGGGAACAAAGTAGATGTGAAAGTCGGGAAAGATACCCTGGTTTATTATGTCTCTGTTAAAGATTTTAATTTTTGTGTTGGCAGGGACAGTATTATAGTTTATCCTGTCCCAGCACCGGTTCCTAAAAAACTTATTGACACCACACTTTGTGGCGGCGCTAATTTTACTTTAAATGGAACTCCCGTGAACTTCACTACTTCAAGAATTTCATATAAATGGTTGCCAAAAGGTGAAACCACTGCCTTGCTGCCAGTTACAGCGCCTATCACGGTGATTAAATCTGATACCAGTAAATTTATCCTGACAACGACAGTTGGAGAATGTTCATATAAAGACAGTGCATCCATCATCACGAATCCGAAACCAAATCCAGAGTTCCCTGACATTCAGGAGTTTTGCACGGATGGAGATCCTAGCTTGCCAATTCCTGCGGTAGTATTAGATGCAGGCTCTAATGGAACTTATAATTGGAGTACTGGCGAAACAACAAGAAAAATTTCAGTTACCCAGGAAGGAAAATATAAGGTAGTTGTAGTAAATGAATTTAAATGTACCGGTTCGGATAGTGTAACCCTTATAGAAAAATGCAAGCCGACAATCTTTAAACCTGATGCATTTACTCCAAATGGTGATGGTAAGAATGATGTATTCAGGATATTCGGTAACAAATTTGTTAAAAATTTTAAACTGTTAATATTCAATCGTTGGGGAGAAGTCATATATTACCTGGAAGACATTCCCGGAAACAGCGTTTTCGAAACAGGTAACAAGGTTTATGCCTGGGATGGTACATACAGGGGCGAAGAGATGCCAATGGGATCATATCCTTATATTATCACTTACGAAGGGAAAATCGATGAATTTAGAGGTCCTTACCAATTGAATGGAAGTGTTACTTTGATAAGGTAAGATGAGGTCTATTCGTTTTTTTGACAAGAATTACAGGTATGGGTTCAACGGACAGGAAAAAGATGATGAGATAAAAGGATCTGGAAACAGTTATGAATTTAAGTTTAGGATTTACGACCCTCGCCTAGGTAAGTTTTTAAGTGTTGATCCACTTAGTAAAAATTATCCATGGAACAGTCCGTATGCTTTTGCTGAAAATAGACCTATAGATGGTGTTGATTTAGAAGGCAAAGAATGGGAACAGTTTATGATGAGAAGGATTGTTGAAAGCAAAGGGGTTTCTGCATTAAAAGTAGTTAAAACTTCAAATGGTTCAGGACCTATAGTTGATGCTACATATAATTTACAATCAAAAAGTACTAGTGCTGCATTTAATAATTTAAAAACAGCTTATACTACAGATCCGGGCATAATACATAATCCCAATAATGCTTGGGCAAGTTATAAGCCAATGGAAAATCCTAATGATGGAGATAATCAGTTAGCAGCTGGAGATCATATGGACATCGATATCATGGGAGGCGTATTTAAAGATTACGTTAGATTTACCGACATTAAAGTTTCTGAAAACAGCTTTACAATTAAAGCGGCTACTTTATATGGTCATACAGATGCAGGCACTATAGAATTTTCTGGAACATTTAATCCGGAAACAGGAATTATTGACTTTTCTATTCATAATGTTACCACAAATAATGTAGGAACCGATCTTCCGGGGTTTGGAAGAATGGCGCAAACTGCTCAATGGAAGGCTGTCTTAGACAATGTTCAAAAGTTTGTAAATGGTGACGTGAAAAGTAAGACGTTAAAAAAAGAGATATACGGACAAGATGCGCAGGCAGGTGATGGAAAGAAAGTTGTAAATGAAGATTTGCAAAAAGGTACCACTACTGAGGAGTATCAGAGTGTAAAATAACTAGGTAAATTAGGAGGTGAAGTACGCATTAAAGCGCATGCTTCACTTTCTTAAATATCCATAAAAGAGTTATCCAGATAATATTAATAGCAACAAAAATTACTGTTGTTATCCCTAACAAAAACAGAAAGGAAGGCAGGGTTAAGTTTTTATTCATTAGGGTGGCAGTAGCTACGACCCCCAGCATTAAAAGCTGAAACATAGAAATAAATACCAGTCTTATAGGAATAGATATGCTTTTATAGAATAGAAATAAATATGGTGCTAAGATTAAAATAGCACAGATAAGAATGTAGTAATTCATTGTGGTTACATTTTACTTAGGAAGCCTGGTGCGAGCCAGGCTTTTATTGTTTAAACAAAGAAGGAAACAGGAATATTGTCAGCGTAAATGCGAAGAATAGTGCCAGTACCGAAAAGAAGAGTAAGGCAAACCAACCAAGAGGCTGCGAAAGGGCTAATGCCACGGTAAGGAACAGGAGTGCAAAAACGCTCAGGTAAATCCAGAGGGGATCAATATCATAAAATAGTCCCTTGAATCTTAACACAAGCCCAACGGGGAAAGCCAGGATCAAAAGCCCTGTAATTGCCAAGAGCCAGTACCTGATCTCCACTAGGGGAGGAATTAGCACCATGCCATCTTTAAAAGCTAAGAGACCTTTGTTTATTAGATAACCGGTTAGGTGAGAGAATCCGTCTTTGTGAAAATTTGTTCCTAGAATCACCGCTGCCCCAAGGATGGAAAGAAGTTTGCCGAACTGTTTCATAATAATATCTTTAAAATACCCATTAGTTCCAAGATCTAGCGCAGGCGTCCGCCTGTGCTATTTGTAAGCCAGTTTAGTTTTGTAATCGCGTACCAGGGCATCGACGACAGAAAAGACCTTATCCTTCTCGGAGGGAGGTAGCCCAGCTGGTGCACGATAACCAAAATTATTTAAGCTGGCGCACGTTTCCAAACGTGTGTCCGCCTGATGTCGCCTAAATTAAATCAATTTCTATTAATCCTTTACCTCCACTATAATCAATAGCACTGCTATATTTCCAGTGCCAAGTTTCTGATACAAATCCAGCTTCTACAGGATTGTTGTGTATGTAATCTAATTTCTGATTTATAACCTCCGGACTCCAGAGTTCAATAGGTTTGTTGTGATGCTGCCAGAACTGTCTTTTTTCGACATTGCTCGAATCTTTGGCTGCTTTTTCCATCATCCATAAGATCCATTCTTTTCTGCTTTCGGTTGTGTTTTGTGAAAGTAGTTCCTGCAGCCTGTTAGAAGTATATCTTTTCATTTCACCCAACAGAATATCTGGCTTACACTCTTTTGATCTCATAATTAAATGGACATGGCTTGGCATGATGCACCAGGCATATATTTCCATTCCTTTTTGTTTTCTGCAAAAGTCCAGGCTTTTGGCTATTTCCCAGAAATATTGATTTCTAACAAAAACATCAATCCAATAGACTGTGGCAAAGCTTACAAAATAAAGTCCTTCCTTGTCATAAAATTTATACTTCCGGCTCATATAGAACAAAGTACAATTGTATGGAAATGTCTTGTCTGTTGAAAATAATTTTAACTGGAGCCCGCTAATTGTTAGGATTCCTCATCATCAGGTGGGCACACGTTCGGAAACGTGCGCCAGCTTCAAGCCTGTTTGTTAGAGTAAGAAAATTGGAAAGTTATCGTGCGCTAGCTGGGATTGTTGCCATTTTTTCCAAGTATCAGATGCACATGGCTTGTCATAATGCACCATGCATACACGTCCAAACCTTTATTTTGCTGGCAATACTTAATACTATCTATGAAAATATTTCTGTACTCGTTTCGAATAAAAACGTCAATCCAATTGATGACAGTAAAAGTTACAAAGTGAGGACGGTCCTGATCTCTGATTTTATATTTTCTACTCATTTACGAATGTAGAAAATTTTTCAGGTTCAGCGAGACGCTGTGTTTTATTTCAGGCACAAGCGGACGCTTGCGCCAACGGGTTTATCGTGCGTTAGCTGAATACTTAATTTTAATCTTATCTAAACTCACAAATATTTCAGAATATTAATTTTTAGTAGAGCCCAGATAATTGCGTTTATCTAAAATCTTCCTTGCGTACATTCTTTTGATCCCATTACTACCAGTTTTTTCTAT